>JBKHWC010000023.1:0-253 GCA_046569765.1 Alphaproteobacteria bacterium
GCACATCTAGCGTGCGTCCTGCATTTAGGGGGTCCTCTGCCCGGCCCGTCGTCTTTCTGTCACATTAGCAGAAGTCGACTGGGCCGGGGAAGAGTTTCCCCTGCAAAACGCGGAAAACCTTACTCGATTTCCTCGACGACCATCAGGTCGCGGACACTTGCACCCTTTGCATGGGCCAGCGCGGCCTGGTAGGCGGGCGAGTTGTAGCACTCCACCGCCTTTTCAAGGCTCGGGAAGCGGGCCACCACGTTGC
>JBKHWC010000023.1:263-39385 GCA_046569765.1 Alphaproteobacteria bacterium
CACGGTCATTGCCCTCCAGCTGCACATAGCGGCCGCCGCGGGCCAGGAAGACCCCGCCGTGCGCCGCGATGGCGGGGCCGGCTTCCTTGGCGTAGCGGCCATAGGCCTCGGCGTCGGTCACATGCACATGGGCAATCCAGAGCGCGGTGGGCATCTCAACCTCCGATCGCGGCTTCCGCCGCCTTGATGGCCGCATCGGCCTGGGCAATGTCGGCGCCGCCCGCCTGGGCCATGTCGGGACGGCCCCCGCCGCCCTTGCCGCCCATCGCCTCGGCTGCGGCCTTGACCAGGGTCACGGCAGAAAGCCGGGCGGTCAGGTCCTGGGTCACGCCCGCAGCGACGGCGGGTTTCGCGCCGGTGTCGGCGATCAGCAGCACCGCGCCCGAGCCGAGGCGGGCCTTCATCTCGTCGATCAGAGCCGGAAGGTCCTTGCCCGAGACGCCAGACAGCACCTGAGCCACGAACTTCACCCCATTGATTTCCTTGGCCTCCGGGCCCGCGGCCTTGCCGCCCATCGCCAGCTCGCGGCGCAGTTGCGCAACTTCGTTCGCCAGCGCCTTGCGTTCGTCGAACAGCGCGCGGATGCGGTCGGCAAGCTCGCTCGCCGGGGCCTTGATGATCGCCGCGATGTCGTTCAGCCGCGCGTCCTGCTGGCGCAGGTGGTCCAGCGCAGCCTGCCCGGTCAGAGCCTCGATCCGGCGGACTCCGGCGCTGGACGCGCTTTCCGACAGGATCACCATCGAGCCGATGTCCCCCGTGCGCCCGACATGGGTGCCGCCACAAAGCTCAAGGCTGTAGGTCTTGCCGTCGGTGCCCTTGCCCGAGCCTTCCAGCGTGCCCATGGACACGACGCGGACCTCGTCCCCATACTTTTCGCCGAAGAGCGCCTGCGCGCCGATGGCGCGGGCGTCGTCGGGGGTCATGATCCGGGTCTCGACCGGGGAGTTCTGGCGGATGAAGGCGTTGACCTCGGCCTCAATGGTTGCGAGGTCCGGGGTCGAGATCGCCGCCGAATGGCTGAAGTCAAAGCGCAGACGGTCGGCGGCATTGAGGCTGCCCCGCTGCGCGACGTGGTCGCCCAGGGTACGCCGCAGCGCCTCGTGCAACAGGTGCGTGGCCGAGTGGTTGGCGCGGATCGCGGAGCGGCGGGTATGCGCCACCTCCAGCTTCGCGGGTTGCCCTTTGATAACAGTACCTTCCGTGACTTGCGCAATGTGGATAAAGACCCCGGCGGCCTTTTTCACGTCGGTCACTTCGGCGGTGCCGGTCTGGGTGCGGATCAGGCCCGCGTCGCCGACCTGGCCACCGCTTTCCGCATAGAACGGGGTCTGGTTGACCACGATCTGGACGGTCTGGCCCGTCTCGGCCTGGCCGACAACCGCGCCGTCACGGACGAGCGCAGTGATCACGCCCTCGGCCGTTTCGGTGTCGTAGCCGAGGAATTCGGTCGGCCCGGATTCTTCGGCCAGGTCGAACCAGATCTTCGCATCGCCCGCCGCCCCGGTGCCCGACCAGGCGGCGCGGGCCTTGGCCTTCTGTTCGGCCATCGCCGCGTCGAAGCCCTGCACGTCGACCTCACGCCCCTTCTCGCGCAGCGCGTCCTGCGTCAGGTCGAGCGGGAAGCCGTAGGTGTCATACAGTTTGAACGCGGCAGCGCCCGGCAGCGCCGCACCTTCGGCAAGGCCCGAAAGCTCGTCATCCAGCAGGCGCAGGCCCCGGTCGAGGGTCTGCTTGAACTTCGTCTCCTCGGTCCGCAGCGTCTCTTCGATCAGTGCTTGCGCCCGGGAAAGCTCGGGGTAGGCACCGCCCATCTGCCGCACCAAAGCGGGAACCAGCCTGTGCATCACCGGGTCCTGCGCACCCAGCATATGGGCATGACGCATCGCGCGGCGCATGATCCGGCGCAACACATAGCCCCGACCTTCGTTCGAGGGCATCACGCCGTCGGCGATCAGGAAGGAGGTCGACCGCAGGTGGTCGGCGATGACGCGGTGGTGGATTTTCCCGGGCCCGTCAGGGTCTTGGCTGGTGACGTTCGCGCTGGCCTCGATCAGGCTGCGCATCAGGTCGGTGTCATAGTTGTCGTGCTTGCCCTGCAGAAGCGCCCCGATCCGCTCCAGCCCCATGCCGGTATCGATCGACTGCATCTCGAGCGGAACCAGCCGCCCATCGGCGAACTGCTCGTTCTGCATGAAGACGTTGTTCCAGATCTCGATGAAGCGGTCGCCGTCTTCTTCGGCCGAACCCGGAGGGCCGCCCCAGATGTGGGGGCCGTGGTCATAGAAGATTTCCGTGCAAGGGCCGCAGGGGCCGGTGGGACCCATGCGCCAGAAGTTGTCGTCGCTGGCGATGCGGATGATGCGGTCGTCGGTCAGACCCGAGACCTTCTTCCAGATCGACGCCGCCTCATCGTCGGTGTGATAGACGGTGACGAGGAGTTTGTCCTTGGCCAGGCCGAAATCCTTGGTCAGAAGCTCCCAGGCGAAGGCGATCGCCTGTTCCTTGAAATAGTCGCCGAAGGAGAAATTCCCCAGCATTTCGAAGAAGGTATGGTGCCGGGCGGTGTAGCCGACGTTATCCAGGTCATTGTGCTTGCCCCCTGCCCGCACGCATTTCTGCGCCGTGGTCGCGCGCTTGTAGTCCCGCGTTTCGACCCCGGTGAACAGGTTCTTGAACTGCACCATGCCCGAGTTGGTGAACATCAGCGTCGGGTCGTTCCGCGGCACGAGCGGCGAGCTGTCGACCACCCGGTGATCGTTGCGGCGGAAGAAGTCCAGGAAGGTGGAGCGGATATCGTTCAGCGAGGCCATGTGGGGGCGGTCCTTGGCGAAAGCAGGAAATCGGCCCCCATGTAGCCCCAGGTTGCGGGCCTGTCCACCATCGGGCCGGGCTTCATGGAAAAAAGGCCGAAAGCGGGGGCTTCCGGCCTGATGCTGTCAGCCGAGGGGCTGCTCCGCGTCGTATTCATGCGCTCGTCGCGGCGGTCACTCGTCCAGGACGTCGCCCGACTCCTCGCCCGCCATGGTGAAGTCGAGCCCGTTGGCCGCCCGGATCTTGTCCTCGATCTCAAGGGCGATGCCGGGGTTCTGCTTCAGGAAGGACTTGGCATTTTCGCGGCCCTGGCCGATCCGTTCGTCGCGGAAGGAATACCAGGCACCCGATTTCTCCACGACCCCGGCCTTGACGCCGATATCGATCAGTTCCCCGGTCTTCGAGATCCCCTCGCCGTACATGATGTCGAATTCGACCTGCTTGAACGGGGGCGCCACCTTGTTCTTCACGACCTTGACGCGGGTGGTGTTGCCCACGACCTCATCCCGATCCTTGATCGCGCCGATGCGGCGGATGTCCAGGCGCACCGAGGCATAGAATTTAAGCGCGTTGCCGCCGGTGGTGGTTTCGGGGTTGCCGAACATCACGCCGATCTTCTGGCGGATCTGGTTGATGAAGATCACCATGCAGTTCGACCGCCCGATCGAGGCCGTCAGCTTGCGCATTGCCTGGCTCATCAGCCGGGCCTGGCTGCCCATCTGCATGTCGCCCATGTCGCCTTCGATTTCCGATTTCGGCACCAGGGCCGCGACGGAGTCGACCACCACCAGGCTGACCGCACCGGACCGGACCAGCGTATCCACGATCTCCAGCGCCTGTTCGCCGGTGTCGGGCTGGGAAATCAGCAACTCATCCAGGTTCACACCCAGCTTCTTTGCGTACTGCGGGTCCAGCGCGTGTTCGGCATCGACCATGGCGCAGACGCCGCCCTTCTTCTGCTCCTCGGCCACCACATGCAGCGTCAGGGTGGTCTTGCCCGAGGATTCCGGCCCGTAGATTTCAATGATGCGCCCCTTGGGCAGGCCGCCGATCCCCAGCGCGATGTCGAGGCCGAGCGAGCCGGTCGAGGTCGCCTCGATCTCCATCGCCGGACTGTCGGCGCCTAGCTTCATGATCGAGCCCTTGCCGAACTGCCGCTCAATCTGCGCCAGCGCCGATTCCAGAGCCTTTGCCTTGTCCATGTCCCGCTTCCCACCAAGGTCGAGGAGGTTTGCCACCGCCATTGCCGTCTCCTTATTCCACAGCCGCCCGGGGGCGGCAATCCTGCCAGATGTTCCCCAAGTGTTCCCGCCGTTATGGGCACAAATCAGGAACGTTTCAACCAAATTCTCTGAAAGTCAGCTTTTGCCCGCATTGGTTAAGGGATAGTTTACGGCGCCACCCGATTGAGGGGCGGCCTGGGAAATTCTTGCGTGAGGTGCGCGATTGCTTGTGTTCTGGGATCAACGGCTGGCTTTTCTGGCCACGCCGAAAACGGGCTCGACGGCGATTGCGGCCGCTCTCGAATCGCTGGCGGCCGTGTCGATCCAGCGACCGCCGCTGCTGAAGCACACCACGGTCCACCGCTATCGCCGCTTCATCGGGCCCTATCTCGAGGCGGCTTCGAAGGACCAGTTCACGCTTGTTGCCCTGATGCGTGAGCCGCGCGACTGGCTGGGTTCCTGGTACCGCTTCCGCCAGCGCGAGGAGACGCCGGCGGGGAAGTCGACGGCTGGGATGAGCTTCGATGATTTTGTGCGGGCCTGGTGCCAGGACCCGCGGCCGGAGGTGGCGGATGTCGGCAGCCAGGCCAAGTTCCTGCGGCCGAGGCAGGGGGTCGGGGTGGACCGTCTGTTCCGCTATGAGGAAATCGACACCTTCGTGCATTTCCTTGAGGACCGGCTTGGCTGCGAGATCCTCCTGCCGCGGCTGAACGTCTCGCCCCCCGGCGCGACCGAGCTTTCCTCGGCGACCGAGGCCCTGCTGCACGAGGTCGCGGCCGAGGATTTCGCGCTGTACCAGACGCTGCTGCCCTAGGCAGGGGCCTGCCGGTCCGGGGATCAAGACATGACAGGCGGCCGAAAAAACGGTATCGGTGCAGTCAGGGGCCAGGAGAGCCCGAGAGGCAGAAAGGCGGACGAGATGATCGAGACGATGACGCGGCGCGGGGTTCTTCTGGGACTGGGCGCGCTGGGACTGGCGGGCTGCAACAACGGGGTCGGCTCGAACGGCGGGGCGCAGATCGACGCGCGGGTCGATGCGACGCAGAGCTTCCTCTTCAGCCGCTATCCGGGCACACAGGATCTGGCGAGCCGGGCGAACGGGGTGCTCTACATGCCCCTGATGACCGAGGCGGGCTTCGGGATTGGCGGGGCCTTCGGGCGCGGGGCGCTGCGGATCCAGGGGGTGACGGTCGATTACTACTCGGCCGCGAAGGGGACGATCGGCTTCCAGATCGGGGCGCAGCAGTACGCCCATGCCCTGTTCTTCATGACCCCCGAGGCGCTGGCGGACTTCAGGCGCTCGGCGGGATGGGCGGCGAGCGGGGAGATCCGCTATGCGACGCCGGAACAGGGGGCCTCGATCGGCAAGGAAACGACCGAGCTGGACCCGGTGATCGCGCTGATCTTCGGCCAGCAGGGGCTGATTGCGGGGGCGACGCTGGGCGGGGTCAAGTATACCCGGATCATCCCCTGAAGTGACCACGCGTGGACAGGGTTTCGCCCTGTGAGAAATCAACGACTTGGCTGCGGGCGTTAACCCGGCGTCAATCTTTGCCCGGCATCCTTGCCGCCAGGTCCGACGACCATCGACCGCGCGTCCCCGGCGCCACGATCTTCACCCGTCGCCCTTGCCCGGCGCGGCTCATCCCTGCTGGTCGAGGAGACAGACCGCCTGCGCGAGGCGGTAGCATCCGTCCGGGCCGAGCGGCCGTTCCGCGTTGAGGCCTGGGTCGCGCTGCCCGACCATATGCACGCGGTCTGGACCTTGCCGGAGGGCGACGCGGACCATTCCCAGCGCGGGCGGCTGATCAAGACGCGCGTCTCGCGCGGGTTGACGGACGGGCCGCTGCCGCCCAGCCACCGGGCCCGGCATCAACTGGGCATCTGGCAGTGCCGGTTCTGGGAGCATCTCATCCGCAACGAACGCGACCTGGCAGAGCACCTGCGCTTTTGCTGGACCAATCCGGTGAAGCCTCGGGCTGGTCAACCGGCCCGAGGATCGGCCCTGGCCCTCGATCCACCGTGATATCCGGCTGGGAAGGGACCGCGCTTAGGGTATGTGCTTGAACGCACCGATGAGGGAGGTGCATGAAAGCACACACCCTACGGGCGCCTTCCTTTGCGCGGCGGCTTTGGCTTGGGCTGTAGGCTGTGTGCTTGCACGCACCCTACTTCAGGCGGCGGATCAGGCTGGAGGTGTCGTTCCGCCCGCCGCCCATCAGCTGCACATCCTTGTAGAACTGGTCCACCAGCGCGGTGACCGGCAGGCGCGCGCCGATGTCCTCGGCGGTGTCGAGGCAGATGCCAAGGTCCTTGCGCATCCAGTCCACCGCGAAGCCGAAGTCGAACTCGTCCTTCAGCATGGTCTTGTGCCGGTTCACCATCTGCCAGGAGCCCGCCGCGCCCTGGGAGATCACCTCGACCACCTTTTCGCCATCGAGCCCGGCTTTCTGACCGAAGGCCAGCGCCTCGGACAGGCCCTGCATCAGGCCCGCGATGCAGATCTGGTTCACCATCTTGGCCAGCTGCCCGGCGCCGCTGGACCCGATCAGCCGACAGATCCGGGCATAGGCGGCCATCACCGGCTCGGCCCGTTCGTAATCCGCGGGGTCGCCGCCGCACATGATGGAGAGCTGCCCGTTCTGCGCGCCCGCCTGCCCGCCCGAGACCGGCGCATCGACGAAGGCGAGGCCCATGGCCGTGGCCTGGGCGGCAAGTTTGCGCGTCACCTTGGCCGAGACGGTGGTGTGATCGACGAAGATCGCGCCCGGCGTCATGCCGGCAAAGGCGCCGTCCGGCCCGGTGCAGACCGCGCGCAGGTCGTCGTCGTTGCCGACGCAGGCAAAGACGAATTCCGCGCCCTTCGCTGCCTCGCGCGGGGTGGCGGCGGCGCGGCCCTTATGCTCGGCAGCCCAGGCCTCGGCCTTGGCGGCGGTGCGGTTGTAGACCGTCACCTCATGCCCTTTCGCCGCCAGATGACCCGCCATGGGATAGCCCATGACCCCGAGACCCAGAAACGCAACTTTCGCCATGTCGATTCCCCCGCTCATTGCCCTTGGTAGGGTGATGGACTAGGAACCGATCCCATCCGTCACGTCAAGAACAGGACCCCGATGCTGACCGCATTCCGCTGGCTGATCCGTCTTTTGACTGGAGCGATCGTGCTTGGGCTGGTCGTATTGCTGCTGGCCTACTGGATCCTGTCGCGCTCTCTGGTGGATTATTCCGAGGATTTCACCGTCCCGGGCATCTCGGCCCCGGTCGAGATCGTGCGCAACAACGACAATGTGCCGCATATCTTCGGGCAGACCGACCAGGACGTGTTCTTTGCCCTGGGCTTCGCCCATGCGCAGGACCGGCTGTGGCAGATGACCATGCTGCGGCGCACGGCGCAGGGGCGGCTGTCGGAGTTGTTCGGTCAGCCCACGGTCAAGGTCGATGAGTTGATGCGGCGGCTGGACCTCTACGGGCTGGCGCTGGAGGCGGTGGCGGCGCAGGACGCCGAGACGCTGGCCGCGCTGGAGGCCTATGCGGCCGGGGTCAATGCCTGGATCGAGGAGGTGAACCAGGGCGCGCGGGGCCGCGGCGCGCCGGAGTTCTTCCTCTTCGAGCCCGAGATCTCGGCCTGGGCGCCGGCGGATTCGATCGCGATCCTGAAGCTGATGGCGCTGCAGCTGACGGATTCGGCGCAGAAAGAGGTCTTGCGGGCGCGGGTGTCGCTGCTTCTGTCGCCCGAGCGGCTGGCGGACCTGCTGCCGGACGATCCGGGGCAAGGGGTGGCGGCGCTGCCGGACTATGCCAGCCTGGTGCCCGGCGTGGCACCCTTGGCGCGGCCGGTGGATTTCGCCCTGGGGCCGATGTCGCCGGTGGCGGATCCCGGCATGGCGGGGGCGTCGAATGCCTGGGCGGCGATGCCGGGGCGGTCCGCAGCGGGGGGGAGCCTGCTGGCCAACGATCCCCATCTGGGGCTGACCGCGCCGACGATCTGGTATCTGGCGCGGCTGGAGCTGGCCTCGGGCGGGGTGATCGGGGGCACGATCCCGGGCGTCCCGGTGGTGCTGGTCGGCCGGTCCGAGCGGCTGGGTTGGGGGCTGACCACAGCCTATGTCGACGACCAGGACGTGCTGATCGAGGAGGTGAACCCGGAGAACCGAGAGGAATACCGGACCCCCGACGGCTGGGCGCGGTTCGAGAGTCGGCAATCGATCATCACGGTCAAGGATGCGGAACCCGTGACGCTGACGCTGCGCTGGTCGCGCAACGGGCCGATCCTGCCGGGGACGCATTACGACCTGGCCTCGATCACGCCGCCCGGCCATGTGGCGGCGCTGGCCTGGACGGCACTGGCGGAGGGCGACACCTCGATGACGGCGGCGATGCGGTTGATGCGGGCGGGGACAGTGGCCGAGGCGCTGGAGGCGGGGCGGCTGGCGGTGGCCCCGGCGCAGAACGTGACGCTGGCGGATGGCACGGGGATCGCGCTGCAGGTGGTGGGGGCGATCCCGGCGCGGGATGCGGGGAACCCGGGCCAGGGGCGGCTGCCGGTCCTTGGCGCGGACCCACGGGCCGGGTTCCGGGGCGTGCTGCCCTATGAAGAGAACCCGCGTTTCGTGAACCCGACATCGGGGCTGCTGGGGAATACGAACAACAAGACCGTGGACCGGCCCTTCCCGAACCATGTCAGCTTCGACTGGGGCGACACGCAGCGGATCCAGCGCTGGCTGACGCTGATGAAGGCACGCGAGGTGCATACGCGGGAGAGCTTCATCGAGGCGCAGCTGGATACGGTCAATCCGACGGCGCGGGCACTGTTGCCGCTGATCGGGGCCGATCTGTGGTTCACCGGCGAGCCCGCGCCGGAGGGCACGCCCGAGCGGCTGCGGCAGCGCGCGCTGGTCCTGCTGGCGGAATGGAACGGCGAGATGAACGAACATCTGCCGGAACCCCTGATCGCCGAGGCCTGGATGCGGGCGCTGATGCAGCGGCTGATCCGAGACGAGATCGGGGCGATGGCGGACAGTTTCACCCATATCTCGCCGGTCTTCATCGAACGGGTCTACCGCAACGTGGGCGGCGCAAGCGCATGGTGCGACGTGCTTCAGTCGGCGGCGGTGGAAAGCTGCACCGATATCGCCCGGATCGCGCTGGACGAGGCTCTGCTGGGCCTGACGGAACGCTATGGTCCGAACCTGGAAAGCTGGCGCTGGGGCGATGCGCACCAGGCCACGCATGACCATCCGGTGCTGGGCGAGGTGCCGTTCCTGAAGTATTTCGTGAACATCCGGCAGTCGACCAGCGGCGGGGATGATACGCTGATGCGGGGCGTCACGCGCGGCGAGGGCCCGGAGCCCTATCAGAACGTCCATTCTGCAGGCTACCGCGGGGTCTATGACTTTGCGGACCCCGACAGCTCGGTCTTCATCACGGCGACGGGGCAGTCGGGGCATCCCCTGTCGCGGCATTATGACGACCTGGGCGAGCTTTGGCGGCGGGGGGAATATATCCCGATGTCGCTGGACCCGGAACTGGCGCGGGCGGCGGCGGCGGGGGTGATGGTGCTGACACCGGAAGCGGAGTGACCGGGGTTCCGACGATCCGGACGGAGCGGCTGGTGCTGCGGCAGGCCCGCTGGGAGGACCTGGAGGCGGTGCACCGGATCATGTCGGAGCCGCGCGCGATGCGCTACTGGTCGCGGCCCGAGCACGAGACGCTGGAGGAGACGCGCCACTGGCTGGGCTTCCTGGTAGACCAGGCGCCGGACAGCCGGGACTGGCTGATCGAGAAGGACGGGCGCGTGATCGGCAAGGCGGGGGCCTGGCAGCTGCCCGAGGTCGGGTTCCTGCTGGCGCCGGACCACTGGGGTCAGGGCCTGGCCTTCGAGGCGATGTCGGTGGTGATCGCGGCGGTGGAGGCGGAGTTTCCCGCCCTGCCCGCCCTGACGGCCGAGGTCGACCCGCGCAATGCGGCGTCATTGCGACTGCTGGCCCGGCTGGGCTTCCGCGAGACGCATCGGGCGGAACGGACGCTCCTCTGGCGCGACGAGTGGTGCGATAGCGTCTACCTGGCGCGGCCGCGCGGGGGCTGAGGCGTCCCGCGGGTTGGGACGGTTTTCAAGCGGAGCGGCTTGCGCCGCATGCCTTTTGTCTCGCGCTTTTGCGTGAAGGACGCAAAAGCGCTCGGGCCGCGACATGGTTTGCTCGAACCAATGGCGCAAACCCTGTCGCACCTCCGGCGGGGGTATTTGGCGACGGGAAAACGGAAGGCGTCAGCCGTTCCTGGGCCGGGCAAGCGACCAGGCGGCAACCGCAGCTGTGAGGGCAAGGGCAAGGGGCGTGTGGAGCGGGTGGAGGAAGAGCTCTCGCACCGCCTCGGTCAGGGTCCAGGTGGTGCCGAAGTCGATGGTGAAAGGCTCGATCATCGAGCCGACGGCCAGGAGCCAGAGGAAGACGAGCGGCGGCACGGCGAGCCAGCCGAGGCGCAAGCGGCCAGCAAGCGCGACCGCGAGCGGAATCGGCAGGGTGGCGAGGAGAGCCGTCAGGGCCAGGTCAGTGTGCGTGACCTTGAGGCCGGGATAGAGCGGATAGCCCTGGACGAGATAGTCGCCGGGGATGCCGAGGAGCGCGTGGGCCCAGAGCGTCCCGGCGGCGGTAGCCCAGAGAGCGTCTATGGGCGGGGCGCAGTCAGAGCGACTTCCAGCGCGCGGCCTGACGCGGGGTCCAGCGGACGGTGAGGTGCCAGCCGTCCTCGCCCTCGGTTTCCTGCTGGACGATGTTCTGGTCGTGCAGCCAGGCGCGTTTGCGGCCCTGGTCGAAGGGAATGGTCAGCCGCGCCTCGGTGCGGTCGGCGTCGAGCGTGGCGGTGATGAGGGTGAGGAGTCTGTCCACCCCCTCGCCCGTCAGGGCCGAGACGGGCAGGACACGGGGGCGTTGGGCGGCTTGTGCGCCAAGCGCCTCGCGTTGGGAGGGATCGACGAGGTCGAGCTTGTTCCAGACCTCGATCTGCGGCGTCTCCTCGCCCACGCCGAGCGAGGTGAGGATGTCGGCCACGTCGGCGGCCTGCTCCACGGTTTCGGGGTGGCTGATGTCGCGGACGTGGAGGATGAGGTCGGCGGAGAGCACCTCTTCCAGGGTGGCACGGAAGGCGGCGACAAGCTGGGTTGGCAGGTCCGAGATGAAACCCACGGTGTCCGACAGGATGATCTTCGCGCCCGAGGGCAGCGTGACGCCGCGCATGGTGGGGTCGAGCGTGGCGAAGAGCATGTCCTTGGCCAGGACCTCGGCGCCCGTGATGCGGTTGAAGAGCGTCGACTTGCCGGCGTTGGTGTAACCCACCAGCGCCACGATCGGGAACGGCACCTTGGCGCGGGCGGCGCGATGCAATTCGCGCGTCTTGACCACCTGGTCGAGCTGGCGGCGCAGCTTGACCACCTGGTCGTCGATGGCGCGGCGGTCGCTTTCGATCTGGGTTTCGCCCGGGCCGCCGACGAAGCCGAAGCCGCCGCGCTGGCGTTCGAGGTGGGTCCAGGCGCGGACGAGGCGGGTGCGCTGGTAGGAAAGGGCGGCGAGTTCGACCTGGAGGACGCCTTCGCGCGTCCGGGCGCGGTCGGCGAAGATCTCCAGGATCAGCGAGGTCCGGTCGAGGAGCTTGACGCCCCACTCTTTCTCAAGGTTGCGCTGCTGGACCGGCGAGACGTTGCCGTCGACGATGACAAGGTCGATGTGGTCGGCCTTGAAGCGGTCCTTCAGTTCCTGGACCTTGCCGGAGCCGAGCAGCGTGCCGGGATGGGCACGGGCAAGACGCACGACCTCGGCCCCCTGGACGTCAAGCTCGGGCAGGGCGGCGGCGAGAGAGACGGCCTCGGCCAGACCGTGTTCGGGCAGGCGGCGGGCTGCGGCGGATTTCAGCGCCGGATGCAGGACGAAGGCGCGCGTCGGCTGCGCGGCGGTGTCGCGCAGGCGGTTCCCCTCGCGTTTCGAGAGGAGGTCGTCGTCGTCCTGGGGATCGCGGGAGATCAGTCTTCCCCTTCGTACAGGCTGATCGGCGCGCCGGGCATGATGGTGGAAATCGCGTGCTTGTAGACCAGCTGCGATTGCCCATCCCGACGCAGGAGCACGCAGAAGTTGTCGAACCAGGTGATCACACCCTGCAGCTTGACGCCGTTGATCAGGAAGATCGTGACCGGCACCTTGGCTTTGCGAACATGGTTAAGGAAGGCGTCTTGCAGGTTCTGCTTATCGGCGGCCATTGATTTTTGCCTTGTTTTTCTGTGGCTTCACTGTCGCGTTTCGGTCGTTTATCTTTGTGGCAGTCGGATGCCTGCAATGAGGCACCGTTTGAGTATGAACAGGCTTTCACCGACTTTCCAGCGCAAAAACGCAAGGCTCAGCTGCGACGGCCAGAGGGCAGGATCAGGACGAGAAGCGCCAGCGTTTCAAGCCGACCGACGACCATGGCCAGGCCGGTGACCGCCTTCACCGGATCGGAGAGCACGCCGAAGGCGATGGGTTGCACGGTGCCGAGGTCGGCCAGCGGACCAGTGTTGGTCAGTGCGGCGATGGCAAGGACCAGGGCAGATTCGAATTCGGCCCCGAACAGCAACAGGACCGCCACCGCCCCGGCGATCGAGATGCCGAAGAGCATGAAGAAGACCCAGGCGATCTGGGCGCCTTCGCTGGCCAGGCGGCGACGCTCGGCCCCGCCGCGGCCGATGGAGGAGGGATGGATGATGCGCTCAAGCTCGCGCTCGCCATGGCGCAAGAGGGCGTAGACCCGCAGGAGTTTGACGCCCCCGGCCGCCGTCGCGGTGCCGCCACCGAAGATGGCGAGACCCATCAGCACCATCCCGGAGGTGCCGACGCCCGACCAGGCCCCGGCGGTCAGCCAATGGGTGGAGACATAGCCGGTGGTGGTAAGGAACGAGGCGGCGGTGAAGAGGATGCCCCAGAGCGAGGCGAGGCCCTGGAAGAAATCCTCGGCCAGGCCGGCGGCCTCGGCGATGAAGAAATGGCGCAGGAAAAGAAGGCCGGTCAGGACGACAAGGATCAGGGTGGCCAGGCGCAGTTCGGGGTCTTGGGTCAGCGCGCTGCTGGCCCGGCCGGGAAGCATTATCGGCCAGGCGCGGCGCGTGACGGCGAAGAGGAAGAAGCAGAAGATCAGCACCTCGCCTGGCAACGCCGCCCCGGCCTGGGCAAGCGGCGTCGGGCCGGAGATGCCCGAGGTCGACAGCGTGCCCATGGCATGGATCAGCGCGGTGATGCCCTGTTCGCCCAGCATCAGGAGGCCGACCCAGAGGAGCAGGGTCAGTCCGGCATAGATCGGCAGGATGCGCAGCGCAGAGCGGAGCAGGCGGTCGGTCGGATCCTCGGCCCGGCCGATCAGGGCGGCGGCGGCGGTGCCGCGGCCGGGGACACGGCCGGTGGCGACCTCGGCCCCGCCCAGGTTCAGGGGCGCGAGGATCGCGGTGGCGGCCAAGAGCGTGACGAAGCCGCCAAACCAGCCCACCAGCCCGCGCCACAGATGGATCGAGGGGGCCAGGCGCTCCGCCGGATAGGCTGTGGCGCCGGTCAGGGTGAAGGCCGAGACCATCTCGAACCAGGCATTGGCAAGACGCGTGTCGGGGATGGTTTCCAGCATCGGCAGCGCCATGGCGAAGGGCAGGACGGCATAGGCCCCGACCAGCGCGGCGAGGTGGCTGCGGGTGCTGCCGCTGCGGGGACGGCTGGAGGTGACGATCCCCAGCATCACCGCGACCAGCATCAGGACGAGCGACGAATAGAAGAAGCCGCGCGCGATGCGGTCGTCATCGACTGCGACGGCATGGGCCGCAGGCACAAGCGCCAGCGCACCGCTGAAGCCCAGAAGCACGACCAGAAGCGGAACCTCGGCCAGCCGGGCGCGCATCAGAAGAAGTCGATCGAGACCTGCAGGAGGCGCTCGACCTCGGGCACGTCCTTGGCCATGGCGAAAAGTGCGATGACGTCGCCGGCCTCGACCCGCAGGTCGCCGGTGGGTTTCAGCACGCGGTCGCCCTTGAGAAGCGCGCCGACAAGGACGCCTTCGGGGAATTCGATGTCGCGGACAAGGCGCCCTGCGAGGGGCGAGGTGGTCAGGACCTGCGCCTCTATCATCTCGGCCTCGGCATCGCCGATGGAATAGACGGCGCGGACGCGGCCGTGGCGAATGTGGCGCAGGATCGAGGACACGGTGGTCGCGCGCGGGTTGATGTAGGCGTCGATGTCCAGTGGCGCCATCAGCGGCGCAAGGGTCGGGTCGTTGACCAGCGCGATGGTCATCGGGCAGCCGGCCTGCTTGGCGCGGACCGAAACCAGAAGGTTGGTCTTGTCGTCATCGGTCACGGCAAGAATCGCGTCGGCGCGGTCGACGGCGGCCTCCATCAAGAGGTCGATGTCCATGCCGTCGCCGTTCAGGACGATGGTCCGCTCCAGCCCGTCGGCCGCCTGTTCGGCGGTGCTGCGGCTTTTCTCGATGATCTTGGCGCGGATGCGGTCGGTGCGGGCCTCCAGCGCGCGGGCCACGGCGAGACCCACGTTCCCGCCGCCGACGATCACCACCCGTTCCTGCTTTTTCGTTTTCTTGCCAAAGATTTCCAGCGCGCGGTTCACGTCCTCGAAATGGGTGAAGACGTAGATCTGGTCGTCGGTGTAAAGCTGGTCGCCGGGATCGGGGGCGAAAAGCCGCCCCCCGCGCCGGATGCCGACGACAATGGCGCGGAGGGTGGAGAACAGCTCGTTCAACTGGCGCAGGGGCGTGTTCAGGACCGGACAATCCTCGGTCAGCTGGATGCCCAGAAGCTGGGCCCGGCCGCCCATGAAACTTTCGGTGTCGAAGGTGGCGGGCGCGGCAAGGCGCTGCAGCGCGGCCTCGGCGACCTCGCGTTCCGGGGAGATGACCACGTCGATCGCGAGCCGGTCGTGGTTCATCAGGTCGCCATAAAGCGGCTCGAGGTAATTCTGCGCCCGGATGCGGGCGATCTTGCGGGTGATGTTGAACACCGCCTGGGCCACCTGGCAGGTGACCATGTTGACCTCGTCGGAATGGGTGGCGGCGATCAGCATGTCGGCGTCACGCGCGCCAGCCTTTTCCAGCACGTCGGGGTGGCTGGCGAAGCCGACGACGCCCTGGACATCCAGCGTCTCGGTCGCGCGGCGGACGAGGTCGGGGTTCACGTCGACCAGCGTCACATCGTTCCGTTCGCCGGCAAGGTGGCGGGCGATCTGCCAGCCGACCTGCCCTGCCCCGCAGATGATGACCTTCATGCGCCGCTCCGCAGTCCGTTGGCCTTCTGCATGTCAGATCGGGACAGGAGGGTCAACGCAGCCGCGTCATTCGTCGAACTCGCCGACGCCGCGCGCGCCGTTGCGGTTGTTGCCGACGACACCCAGCGACTTGAGCTTGCGGTGCAGCGCCGAGCGTTCCATGCCGACGAAGCTGGCGGTGCGGCTGATGTTGCCGCCGAAGCGGTTGATCTGGGTCAGGAGATACTCCCGCTCGAACAACTCGCGCGCCTCGCGCAAGGGCAGCGTGGCGATGGCCCCGCCAAGGGAAAGCGCGCTGTCGGACTGGGCCTTGGGCTCGTTGCCGGGCAGTTCATGCGGCTCGATCGGGCCGGAGCCTTCGCCCAGGATCAGCACCCGTTCGATCACGTTGCGAAGCTGCCGGATGTTGCCGGGCCAGGGCATGGTCTGCAGCAGGGTTTCCGCCTCGGCCGTGAGGTCGCGGACGGGCAGGCCCTGGGACTTGTGGAACCAGTCGATGAAATGGCGGGTGAGTTCCGGGATATCCTCGCGCCGTTCGGCGAGCGAGGGGACGGCGATGGGGACGACGTTGAGGCGGTCGTAGAGTTCCTGCCGGAAGCGGCCAAGGCCGATTTCCGCGCGCAGGTCGCGGCAGGTCGAGGAGACGACGCGGAGGTCGACGCGGACCTTGTCGGTGCCGCCAGCGCGGGTGAACTGCTGTTCGGTCAGGACACGAAGGATCTTGGACTGGGTGCCCAAGGGCATGTCGGCGACTTCGTCGAAATAGACGACGCCGCCGTGGGCCTGTTCCAGAAGGCCGGGTTCCACCCCCCGCTCGGGGGTTTCGCGGCCGAAAAGGACCTCTTCCATCCTCTCGGGCTCGATCGAGGCGGAGGAGACGGTGACGAAGGGCGCCGAGGCGCGGTTCGAGTTCATGTGGATATAGCGCGCGGCCATTTCCTTGCCCGATCCGGGCTGGCCGGTCAGCATCACCCTTCCGTTCGACTTGGTCACCTTGTCGAGGTTGGCCCTCAGCGTCTTGAAGGCGGCGGAGGAGCCCAGCATCTCGGACGAGGCGACGTCGCGGCGGCGGAGTTCCTGATTCTCGCGTCGCAGGCGGCTGGTTTCCATCGCGCGGGCGACGACGACCATCAGCTGGTCGATGTTGAAGGGCTTTTCGATGAAGTCGTAGGCCCCCTGCTTGATGGCGGCGACGGCGATCTCGATGTTGCCATGGCCCGAGATGATGACCACCGGCACGTCGGGGTTGTCGCGCTTGACGGTCTTCAGGATGTCGATCCCGTCCATCCGGCTGTCCTTCAGCCAGATGTCCAGGATCATCAGCGAGGGGGGTTCCGCGTTGATTGCGGCCATGCAGTCGTCAGAGTTGGCAGCCAGGCGGACGGTGTAGCCCTCGTCGCGCAGGATGTCGCCGACGAGTTCGCGGATGTCCTGTTCGTCGTCAACGATCAGAATGCTCATGTCTCAACCTCCTTGCCCGGCGGGCGCGCCGGCGGCGACTTCCGGGGGAACGTGGGAACGGGGCCGACGCCGGGCGGCGCGCGGCAGGTGGATCTCGGCCATGGCGCCGGGGTGGTCGCAGCCGGCGAAGACGGGCGCGTCAAGGAGGGCGAGCGTGCCGCCGTGTTCCTCGATGATCTTCTTGACGATGGGCAGGCCAAGCCCGGTGCCCTTGGCGCGGGTGGTGACATAGGGCTCGAACAGGCGCGCGCGGTCGGGGGGCAGGCCCGTGCCGTTGTCCATGATGCGGATCACGGCCTGCGTGTCGTCTGCTTCGAGAGTGACGCGGATCTCGGCGGTGTAGCCCTCGGGGGATTTTTCCTTTTGTGCCTCAATGGCTTCGCCAGCGTTCTTGATCAGGTTCGTGAAGGCCTGGCCGATCATGGTCGCATCCAGCTCCATCGGCAGCGGGTCCTTGGGGATCGCCTTGACGAAGCGCACGCCCGGCTGGCCGTTTTCCTGCAGCAGGACCGCCCCGCGCAACAGGTCGGCAAGGTCGGTCTCGCGCCGGTCGGGCTCGGGCATCCGGGCGAACTTGGAGAATTCGTCGACGATCCGGCGCAGGTCGTTGGTCTGGCGGACGATGACGTCGGTATACTGTTCCAGATCCTCATGGTCGCGGACCTGGGTCGCGAACTTGCGCTTGATCCGTTCGGCGGACAGCTGGATTGGCGTGAGGGGGTTCTTGATCTCATGCGCGATGCGGCGCGCGACGTCGCCCCAGGCGGCCATGCGCTGCGCGGAAACAAGGTCGGTCACATCGTCGAAGGCCACGACGTAGCCTTCAAGCTCGCCCTGATCCGACAGGCGGGTGGACATGCGGACGAGGAGGCTTTCGATCTTGCCCTTGCGGGTGAGGCGGATTTCCTCCTGCACGGCGGTGCCGCTCCCCTCGCGCAGCCGGTCGAAGAGGGCGGCGAATTCCGGGACGGCGGCGGCCAGCGGCGTGTCGGGCTGGCCCTCGGCATAGTCCAGCAGGCGTTCGGCCGCGCGGTTGACGAAATCGATGTCGCCGTCCGGGTCAAGGCCGATCACCCCGGCCGTGACGTTGGACAGGACCGAATCGAACAGGCGGCGGCGGGTCTCGGTCTGGGCGTGGCTTTCCACCAGCGCCTTCCGCTGGCCCTTCAGCTGCCGGGTCATCTGATTGAACATCCGACCGAGCGAGGCGATTTCGTCGTCGCCTTCCTCTTCCGGCACGCGCACGTCGAGGTCGCCGCCCCCTACCCTCTCTGCGGCCCCGGCCAGCCGGCCGACCGGGCGCGAGAGGCGTTCGGCGAACCAAAGGCCCAGCCAGACCGCGGCCAGGATCAGGATCAGGGCGAAGCCAAGGTAGATCAGGCCGAAGTTGAACAGAAGCCGACCGCGTTCGGATTCAAGCTGGTTGTAAAGCTGGACGGTTTCCTGGGTTTCATCCAGCAGCGACAGGATCGAGCCGTCGACCTGCCGGGTGACGTAGAGATAGCGGTCGGGATAGGCGTCCAGGAAGATAAGCGCGCGGAATTCGTTGTTCGGCCAGTCGGGGATCAGGACGGTGTTCCCTTCCCGCGCGAGTTGCAACTGGTCGGGGGTCACCGGCTCGAAGCCGAAGAGGTAGGACCGTTCGCCGCGGGTCTTGAGGTCGCCGTCGCCGTCGACGAGGTAGGCCTCTTTCAGCCCGCGCTGGATGATCTGCTGGCCTTGCGACAGAAGCGGGCGCAGCTGATCGTCGCGCAGGAAGACGGTCTGCCGCTTGGCACGGTTCAGGTAACCGGCAAGGGCGGTGGCGTCGGCGGCCAGATCCTCGCGCTGCACGGCCTCATAGGCCTGGGCGGCGGCGAGGGAGGAGCCGACGACGGAACGGACGCGGTCGGAGAACCAGCCCTCAAGCCCGATGTTGATGGACAGGACCGCGAAGACAGCGACCAGCACGGTCGGGACCAGCGCGATCAGCATGAAGACGCCGGAAAGCCGCAGGTGCAGCCGCGATCCGGCCGAGCGTGAGCGGCGGTCGGCCAGCAGGCGCACGACGCGGACCAGGACCAGCGCGGCCACGACCAGCACATAGACGAGGTCGGAGAGCAGGATCAGCCGCAGCGTGGGCGAGGTGGCGTCCTGGTTGAACGGCCCCATGGCCAGGAAGGTGGCGACGGCAAGCACGGGACCCAGGAAGACCAGCCCCAAAGTGACGGCCGTTTGCACCCGCCGTTGCCGACGCAGGCGCGAAAAGCGTGCCCAGATGTCCCTGTTCTGTGCGCGATCCAACCGAATCTGCCCGTTAGCCGGGGTTCTTGCCACCCGACACCACTATATCTTGCGCTGCGCCCGGGTGAAACCAAAAAGACACATGCCCCGTGTCCCGATTACATCAACTTGCGCCGCCGCGTCACGCGGATGTCCAGATCGGTGATCTTCTTGCGCAAGGTGTTCCGGTTGATGCCCAGCAGGTCGGCGCATTTCGCCTGGTTCCCGGCGGTCGCGTCCAGCGCGATCTCGATCAGGGGCAGTTCGACCTCGCGCAGGATGCGCTGGTAGACGCCGGGGGGCGGCAGCTGGCCGCCGTGCAGGTCGAAGTAGCGTTTCAGATGCCGCGCGACCGAGGCGGACAGCTTGTCGCCGCCGATTTCGGCCCGGGGCTCGGGGCCGGGCTGGCTGCCGAGGGCCTGCTCGACTTCGGCGCGGGAGATTTCGGCTTCCGAGGCAGTGACGAGCAGCCGCCGCAGCGTGTTTTCCAGTTGGCGAACGTTGCCGGGCCAGGAATGGCTGCGGATCAGCTCGACCGCCTCGGGCGAGAGGCGGCGGGCGTGGCCAAGCTCGCGCTCGCCCTTGGCAAGGAAATGGTCGGCCAGAAGCGGGATGTCGTCTACGCGCTCGCGCAACGAAGGGACATGCAGGGTGACGCCGCCCAGGCGGTAATAAAGATCCTGGCGGAACTGGCCGGAGTCCATCCGGGCGGAAAGGTCGGTCTGGCTGGTGGCCATGACCCGGGGCGCGTTGTCGCCCAGCATGTCCAGCAAGCGGACGACACGGGCCTGAGTGTCCTCGTCATAATCGGCGACCTCGTCAAAGACGATGGAGCCCCCGCGCGCCTTGGCAAGCAGCGTCGCGGGGCCGTCGATGCCCGCCAGGTCGGTGGCCTGGGCCACGGTGAAGGGCAGCGTGCGGCGGTCGGAGAAGTCGTGGATCGCCCGGGCGATCAGCGATTTGCCGGTGCCGGATTCGCCGGTGATGAGGACGGGCAGATCGGTGTTCATCACTCGGGCCACCAGCCGGTACAGCGCCTGCATCGCCGGGGTGCGGCCGACCAGCGGCAGGTCGTCGCCGGGGTCGCGGGGGGCCACCACCGCCTTGGGCGCGCGGCGCTTCTGGTCCAGCGCCTTGGCAGAGCGCTTCATCAGGTCGGGCAGGTCGAAGGGCTTGGGCAGGTAGTCGAAGGCTTCCGCCTCGGCCGCCTGGATCGCGGTCATGATCGTGTTCTGCGCGCTGATCACGATGACCGGCAGGCCGGGGCGCATCTTGGAAATTCGCGGCAGAGCATCCAGACCGTTGCCGTCGGGCATGATGACGTCACTGATCACCAGGTCGCCCTTCCCTTCCTCGACCCAGCGCATCAGGGTCATGAGGGACGAGGTCGCATGGACCTTGCAGCCCGCCCGAGTCAGCGCCTGGGTCAGGACGGTGCGGATCGTGCGGTCGTCGTCGGCGACAAGGATGGTGCCATCCATTACTTCGCTTCCTTCTTCTTTTCGCGGGGGGCCATGGGCAGGGACACGCGGAACACGGTGCGGCCGGGGGCGGAATCGACGGTGATCCAGCCCTCGTGGTCGGTGATGATCTTCGAGACGAGTGCAAGGCCGAGGCCGGTGCCATTCTCGCGGCCCGAGACGAAGGGCTCGAAGACGCTGGCAGCGATGTCGGGCGGCAGGCCGGGGCCGTCGTCGATGATCTCGACGTTCAAGGGCAGTACGGCCGAGGGGCCGTCCTTGCGGCGCAGGCGCAGGGAGAGGTCGTAGAAGGTGCGCAGCCGGATCGTGCCGCCGCCCTTGCAGGCCTCGGCCGCGTTCTTGATGAGGTTGAGGAAGACCTGCATCAACTGGTCGCTGTCGGCAAAGGTCGGCGGCAGCGAGGGGTCGTAATCCTCAATGATGGTCATGTGGGCGGCGAAGCCCACCAGCGCGGACTTGCGGGCGCGGTCGAGCGCGTCGTGGATGTTCACCGGCTTGCGTTCGGGGGGGCGGAGGTTGCCGAACTGTTCCACCTGTTCCAGCAGCTTCACGATGCGGCGGGTTTCCGCGACGATCAGGTCGGTCAGCTCCTGGTCCTCGGGCGACAGGCCCATCGACAGCAGTTGCGCCGCGCCCGAGATGCCGGCCAGGGGATTCTTGATTTCGTGCGCCAGCATCTCGGCCATGCCGATGGCCGAACGCGCAGCGGTCTTTGCGCCCAGGGACCGGCCCAGCCGGTCGGCCAGCTCGCGCGGGGAGAGCATGAGCATGACGATGCCGGGGTTGTCGTGCATCGGCGCGAGGTGGATCGTGCATTGCACCGGGGGCCGTTCGCCCGAGGTCACGTCCACGTCGTTGATGTTGAGCGCCGACTGATTGGCGCGCACCCGCACCAGCGCCTCGTCCATCGGCGCGTCGATGGCAAGGCGGTCGAAGACAGGCTGGTCCTTCAATGCCCTGGCAGAGGCGTTCAGAAAGGTCTCGGCGGCCGGGTTTGCCTCGAGGATGCGCCCCGCGGTGTCGATGAGAAGCGTGGGCAGCGGCAGCGAGGCCCAGATCACCCCCGGCACCGGATAGGGCGCGCGGTAGGGGGTCATGCGGCCAGTTCCAGTTCGGCGAAGGCCTGCTCGATCAGCTGGATCACCTCGGCCGGGTCAGTGGAGGTGAGGATCGCCTCGCGCGCCTGGGGGATGCCTGCCTCTTCCAGGTACCAGCCAAAGTGCTTGCGGGCCATGCGCAGGCCAAGGTCGCGGCCGTAGAAGGTGAGCATGTCGTCGTAATGGTCCAGGATCATCCGGCCCCGCGCGCCGCCCTCGGGGATCCTGGGCGCGGGCGTGCCGTAGAGGTCATGGGCCACTTGCGCCAGTGTCCAGGGAGCGCCTTGCGCGCCGCGGCCGATCATCACGCCGTCTGCGCCCGACAGGCGCAAAGCCTCGCGCGCAGTGGCGGTGTCGATGATGTCGCCATTGGCGATGACGGGGATGCGGACCGCGTCCTTGACGGCGCGGATCGCGGCCCAGTTGGCATTGCCCTTGTAGAACTGGCAGCGGGTGCGGCCGTGGATGGTGATCATCTGGACGCCCGCCTCCTGCGCCCTGCGGGCAAGGTCGGGCGCGTTGTGCAGCGTGTCGTCCCAGCCAAGGCGCGTCTTCAGCGTCACCGGGACCTTCACCGCCTTCACCACGGCCTCGATCAGCGTCAGCGCGAGGTCCAGGTCGCGGAGGAGCGCCGAGCCGCAGAGGCCCGTCGTCACCCGCTTCGACGGGCAGCCCATGTTGATGTCGATGATGCGCGCGCCCTGCCCTTCGACGAATTTCGCGCCCTCGGCCATCCAGTAGGGGTCGCGGCCGGCCAGTTGCACGCTGGTCGCCTGTTCCCCGAACTCCAGCTCCGCCCGCGCCCGCGCCTCGGGCTGGGCGCGGACGACCTCGGCGCTGGCCACCATCTCGGAGACGACGAGCCCGGCGCCGAAGCGGGCGACGAGGCGGCGATAAGGCAGATCGGTGATCCCGGCCAGCGGGGCCAGGAAAACCGGAGGGGTCAGCGAAAGCGGGCCGAGAGGCAGGGACAAAGCCTTTTCCTTGTGCAGATGGTCAAGAGCTACGCCCGGGATATGGGTCGTCCAAGGCGGCGGCGCGACCTTATGACCGAAAAACATGCGATGCACAAATTTTAGGCGGATTCCGGCGGGAAGCGCCGGATTGTCATGCAGACCGGGCTGGATTACGCAGGGGGAAAGGAAGGTGCCATGCAGACAGCCGTCATCATCGTCGCCGCCGGTCGCGGCAGCCGCATGGGCGGCGAGGTGCCGAAACAGTGGCAGATGCTGGCGGGAAAGCCGGTGCTGGCGCATACGCTGGCGGCGTTCCGGGGGATGCGGGTGGTGCTGGTGATCCACCCCGAGGACCGGGACCGCGCGCTGGCCCTTGGCTCAGATGCGGCGCTGGTGGATGGCGGGGCGACGCGGGATGCCTCGGTCCATGCCGGGCTCATGGCGCTGGAGGGAACGGGGACCGAGGCGGTCCTGATCCACGATGGCGCGCGGCCACTGGTCAGCCGGGCCCTGATCGACCGGCTGGTCGCGGCCTTGGCGGCGCATGACGGCGCGGCCCCTGCCCTGCCGGTCACCGATGCCCTTTGGCGGGGCAAGGCAGGGTTCGTGGCGGGCACGGTGGACCGGGCGGGTCTCTGGCGGGCGCAGACGCCGCAGGCCTTTCGCTTTGCTCCGATCCTGGCCGCGCACCGCGCCCATCCCGGCGGCGCGGCGGATGATGTCGAGGTTGCCCGGGCGGCAGGGCTTGACGTGGCCATCGTCGAGGGCGAGGAAACCAATCTGAAGCTGACCTATCCCGGCGATTTCGCCCGGGCCGAGGCGATCCTGAAGGGGCAGTCCATGGATGTGCGGTTGGGCAATGGCTATGACGTGCATGCCTTTTGCGAAGGGGATCACGTCTGGCTGTGCGGGGTGAAGGTGCCGCATGGGAAGGGCCTGCTGGGTCATTCGGATGCCGACGTGGGGATGCACGCGCTGACCGACGCGATCTATGGCGCGCTGGCCGAGGGGGATATCGGCCGCCATTTCCCGCCCAGCGATCCGCAATGGAAGGGCGTGGCGAGCCATGTTTTTCTGGCCCATGCCATCGCTCTGGCCCGGTCGCGAGGGTTCGATCTGGGCAACTGCGACGTGACGCTGGTCTGCGAGCGTCCGAAGATCGGCCCGCATGCCCTTGCGATGCAAGAGGAATTGGCGCGGATCATGGGGGTGGACGCCGGGCGGGTCTCGGTCAAGGCCACGACCTCGGAACGGCTGGGCTTCACGGGCCGCGAAGAGGGTATCGCGGCGCTGGCGACGGCGGTTCTGGTGAAGACATGAGCAAGACCATTGCCACTTTTTTCGGTGCCGGTTTCCTGAAACCGGCCTCGGGCACCTGGGCCAGCGCGATCACGGTGGCGCTGGCGGTGGCGGCCTATGAGGCGGGCTGGGCGCTGGCGGTGCCGGCGGGCTTCGTGCTGGCGGTGGTGCTGGGCTTCTGGGCGGTGCCGCCTTACCTGCGCGCAACGGGGGGCGAGGACCCCTCGGAAGTGGTGATCGACGAGGTGGCGGGGCAGCTTCTGGCGCTGTCCTTCACGGTGATCCCGCTTTGGCGGCACAGGGTCGAGGATTTGCTGTTCGGTGCCTGGCCGGGCTGGCTGGCGCCGTTCCTGCTGTTCCGCCTCTTCGACATCTGGAAGCCCTGGCTGGTGGGCCGGGCCGATCGGATGGGGGGGACCAAGGGCGTGATGCTGGATGACCTCTGGGCCGGGCTTTTCGCCGGGCTCTGCTCGGTCGCGCTGGCCGGGCTTTGGCATGGCGTGGTGCAGCCGTGGCTGGGGTAAGCGTTCCCGATCTTCTGGCGCAGGCGCGCTATTGGGGCCTCAGGATCGCCACGGCGGAAAGCTGCACCGGGGGCATGGTGGCTGCGGCGCTGACCGATGTGGCGGGCTCCTCGGACGTGTTCGAGCGGGGCTTCGTCACCTATTCCAACGCGGCGAAGCTAGAGCTGTTGGGCGTGTCGCCAGAGACCCTGGCCGCACATGGCGCGGTGTCCGAGCACGTGGCGCGCGAAATGGCCGAGGGTGCGCTGGCCCATTCGGCGGCGGATCTGGCGGTCTCGATCACAGGGATCGCGGGGCCGGGCGGGTCGGAGTTCAAGCCCGAGGGCCGGGTCTGCTTCGGCCTGGCGCGCAGGGGCCAGGAAACGAAGGTCGAGACGGTGGAGTTCGGGGCGCTTGGCCGGGCCAGGGTCCGCAAGGCCGCGACCGAACACGCGCTGGGGCTGCTGGTCGCGGCGCTGCGGTAGGGCGGCAAATCTTTGCGAAAAGGTCTGCAAATTCCTTCGAAGGAATTTGCGCCCGGCCGTCAGGGGTGCGCCGCGAAGAAGCGCAGGATCTCGGTATTGGCGTCGATCTCTTGCGTCTTGCCCGCGGAGAGCCGCGCCTTGCGCCCGCCCGGCCAGTGATGTGCGCCGCCTTCCACGGTCATCAGGCGCAGGACGACCCGGCCGCCCTTGCGGTACTCGGTGACGGTGACCGAGGTACCGTCATCCTTGGCGTCGATGCTGCGTGAGGTCTCGGCCAGCACGCCGCCCCAGGGCGCGAGAAAAGCCTTCACCACCGAAGCGACCGAGGCGAAATCCGTGCGGGTCAGGCTGGTGTCTCCCTGCCCGCCCGCATAGGGCACCATCGTGTCGGCGGTACCATGGATGATCAGCGCCGGGACCCTGCCCTGCACGCGGGTCCGCCGGGTGTCCATGGTCCCCGACACTCCCGCCACGGCACGGACGAGGTCGGGGTTCTGTGCGGCAAAGGTCTCGGACAGGATCGAGCCATTGGACATGCCCGTCAGGTAGACGCCGGAACCATCCACGCCGAAGCGAGCCTCAGCGTCCTTCATCACCTGTTTCAGGAAGCCGATGTCGTCGATGCCATGGCGTGCGGCATAGCCACAGCAATAGCCGCCGTTCCAGGTCAGAAGCCGCTCACCCCGCCGACCGCTTCCCGCCGGGAACAGGACAGCGAAGCCTGCCCGGTTGGCCGCGCGGGCAAATCCCGAGGCGTTGGCGAACTGGTCGGGGTCGCCCCCCCCACCGTGCAGCGCCAGGATTAGGGGCGCCCCCTCTGGATCGGGGGGCAGCTCGATCCGGTACCAACGGTCCCCCAGGCGGACCGTTTCGGCCGCGGCGGGCAGGCAGAGGGCGACAAGGACGCAGAGGATGGCAAACAGACGCATGGGAACCTCCGAAGCTGGACGTTGCCCCTTCACGTCGCCGTGACGTGTTTCCGTCGCGTCAAAGCGGGGCGGGCCCGTACAACTCGGCCGCGCGGCGTTCGAAGGCGCGGACCACGCGCAGCATGGCGTCGTTGAACACCACGCCGATGATCCCCTGCAGGATCGCGTTGCGGAATTCGAAATCGACATGGAAATCGACCTCGCAGCCGCCGGGAATATCGCGGAAGGCCCAGTTCGACTTCATGTGCCGGAAGGGTCCGTCGAGATATTCGGTGTCGATCTTCTTCGCCTCGGGCCAGAGGGTCACCCGGCTGCCGAAGCGTTCGCGGAAGACCTTGAAGCTGATCACCAGATCCGCCTCCATCACCTCGCCGCCGCCCGCGATGGGCCTGCGCGAGCGGATGCGGGCGGCCGAATTCCAGGGCAGGAACTTCGGATAGGACGCCACATCGGCCACCAGATCGTACATCTGCTGTGCGGTGTAGGGCAGGCGTTTGGTCTCGGAATGGGTGGGCATCGGCGTCTCTCTTGCCCGACATGTGGCCTGACCGCGGCCTGAGTTCAAGCGGGCGTCATGTCACGGCCTAGGCAACTGTGGCTTTGGGCGCTAGGAAGGGGCGAAGCAACCGGAAGCCGCCCATGCCCGCACGTCCATATGTGATCGACCAGATGATCAGCGCCAAGGCCATCGCGGCCCGGGTCGAGGCGCTGGCGCGCGAGATCACCCAGCACTTCCACGGCACCGACAAGCTGGTGGTGGTGGGCCTTCTGCGCGGGTCCTTCGTCTTCATCGCCGATCTGGTGCGCGAGATCGAGCTGCCCGTCGAGGTCGATTTCCTGGAGGCGTCCAGCTACGGAGACGCGATGCATTCCAGCCGCGAGGTGCGCATCCTGAAGGACCTGCGGGGCGAGATCGCGGGCCGCGACGTGCTGGTGGTCGAGGATATCATCGACACCGGCTTCACGCTTTCCCACGTCCTGCATCTGCTGAAGGCGCGCGAGCCCGCGCGGTTGAAGACCTGCGCGCTCCTGGACAAGCCCTCGCGTCGGGAAGTGCCGGTCCGGGCCGACTGGACCGGGTTCGAGATCCCCGACGAATTCGTCGTGGGCTACGGCATCGACTTCGCGCAACGGAACCGGAACCTGCCCTTCATCGGCAAGGTGCGCTTCACGGAGCAGCCGTGAACTATCTGGTCTGGCTGCTGCGCGCCAAGCAATGGGCGAAGAAGCCGCCCTCGGCGGGGCGGGTGAAGCTGGTCTTCGGGGTGATCGCGGTCTGCCTGCTGATCGCGGGCTATGAATGGGCCTTCGGCTGGCCGGACTGGCTGACGCCCAACCGCCTGAAACCGTGATTGGACAGGGCCGCCCAGGCCCTTAGGGTTGCACGGATCGAAACGGACGGAGGAAACGGGATGCGGGTTCTGCGCTGGCTGGTGCTTCTGGCGGTGATCGGGGCGGCGGGGCTCTGGTGGCTGGCGCGGCCCAAGGCGCTGTCGGCGGCCGAGGTCGCGGGTCTGACCGGCGATGCCGCGCGGGGCGAGGCGGTGTTCTGGGCAGCGGGCTGCGCCTCGTGCCACATGGCGCCGGGCGCCCAGGGCGAGGCGCAGCTGGTGCTGGCGGGCGGGCAGCGTTTCGCCTCGGACTTCGGGACCTTCGTCGCGCCGAACATCAGCCAGGACCCGACCCACGGCATCGGCGGGTGGAGCGTCCTGGACCTGGCCAATGCCCTGACCCGCGGGGTGAGCCCGGAGGGCGAGCATTACTACCCTTCCCTGCCCTATGCCTCCTATGCGAAGATGCGGCTTGAGGATGTGGCGGACCTGCATGCCTTCCTGCAGACCCTTCCAGCCGATGCGACACCCAGCGCGCCGCATGAACTGGCCTTCCCCTTCTCGCGGCGCGAGGCGGTGGGGCTGTGGAAGCTGCTGTATCTCAAAGACAACTGGGCGGTGGCGGGGAACGTGACCCCCACCGTGGACCGCGGCCGCTATATCGCCGAGGCGCTGGCCCATTGCGGCGAATGTCACACGCCGCGCACGGCGCTGGGGGGAATGGACACCGCCCGCTGGCTGGCGGGCGCGCCGGACCCGGCCGGAGAGGGGCGGATCCCGAACATCACTCCGGCTGCGCTTGGCTGGACGGCGGGGGATATCGTGCAGTACCTGACCACGGGCTTCACGCCCGACTACGACAGCGTCGGCGGTCACATGGCACATGTGGTCGAAAATATGGCCCGCCTTCCCGAGAGCGACCGGCAGGCGGTGGCGGAATATCTGCTGGCGGTGCCGAACTTGGAGTGACGCGTTAAGCGGGCCTTAACCGGATCGCCCCAGACTGGCGGAATGAACCGCTCTCTACCCCGTCATCGCACCTCCGATCCCGACGCATGGATCGATCTGGTCTTCTCGGCCAAGGCCGCGCAGGGCGGTGTGGTGCGCCGGGCCATCGGCTGGGTCGCGACCGAGGTCGGACATGACCGTTTCATTGCCGAAGTGCACCGCCGCGGGTTTCACCTCTTGATGACCGAGAACCAGTACATCGTGGTCTGCAACACCGGGCCGGTGCGGATGATCTTCTGATTTTCGCAGAAAATCAGTGGACGAGTTTTCTGCGAAAACTCGGAGGTTCAGCCCCGTCCGGCCTGCCGCGCCGCGCGCATCCGGGCAAAGTCGTCGCCGGCATGGTAGCTGGACCGGGTCAAGGGCGTGGCCGAGACCATCAGGAACCCCTTGCCCCGGGCCGCCGTCTCATAGGCCTTGAATTCCTCGGGCGTGATGAACCGGGCGACCGCGTGGTGCTTGGGGGTCGGCTGCAGATACTGGCCGATGGTGATGAAATCCACATCCGCGCTGCGCATGTCGTCCATCACCTGCAGGACCGCCGCGCGATCCTCGCCCAGGCCGACCATGATCCCCGATTTGGTGAACATCATCGGGTCCAGTTCCTTCACCCGCTGCAGCAGCCGCAGCGAGTGGAAGTAGCGCGCCCCGGGGCGAACCTCGTGGTACAGGCCCGGCACGGTTTCCAGATTGTGGTTGAACACATCCGGCCGCGCCTCGACCACTTTCTCCAGCGCCGAGGGCGGGCACTTCAGGAAGTCGGGCGTCAGCACCTCGATCGTCGTCAGGGGCGAGCGGTGCCGGATCGCGCGGATCGTCTGGGCGAAATGCTCGGCCCCGCCGTCGTCAAGGTCGTCGCGGTCAACCGAGGTGACCACCACATGAGACAGACCAAGCTCGGCCACGGCATGGGCCACCCGGCCCGGCTCGAAGGCGTCCAGCACCTGCGGCTTGCCGGTCGCCACGTTGCAGAAGGTGCAGCCCCGGGTGCAGATCTCGCCCATGATCATCATGGTGGCGTGGCCCTGGCTCCAACATTCGCCGACATTCGGGCAGCCCGCTTCCTCGCAAACGGTCACAAGTTTCTTCTCGCGGAGGATGTCGCGGGTCTTCTTGTACCCGTCCGAGGTGGGCGCCTTCACCCGGATCCAGGACGGCTTCTTCGGCTGGGCATTGTCCGGCCGATGCGCCTTTTCGGGGTGCCGCTCTTCGGGAATCTTGAGGTCGCGCACGGATCGTCTCCCTGACCGCTGGGCCTGTGCTTCAGATAAGCCGCTTTCGGCGCGATGGCAACGCACAGCCGGGGTGCGCTTGACGCGGATCAAGGCGGCACCCTGTCCCGCATGGCAGAGGCGCACCATATCAAGGGAGCGATGATGAGCGGACTGGACCTGACCCTGGCAATCCTGGCCCTGCTGATGACGCCAGGGCCGACGAACTCTCTGGTCCTGCTGGCCGGGGCCGAGCGGGGGCTGGCCGGCGCGTTGCGGCTGGTTCCGGCGGAACTGGCGGGTTATCTGCTGACAGTGGTGCCGCTGGCGCTGTTCGGAGCGGCGGTCATGGCCGAACTGCCGATGCTGCGGATGGTGATGACGCTGGCAGCGGCGGTCTGGGTCTCGGCACTGGCCGTGCGGCTGTGGCGGATGCTCCCGGCAGGTCCGGGTCGGCCTGCCGTGGACGCGCGCGCGCTGTTCGTGACGACCGCCCTGAACCCCAAGGCCCTGATCTTCGGACTGGTCCTGCTGCCCTCGCCCGAGGGGGTGGCCGGGAATGTCGCACTCTTCGCGGGCCTGGTGGGGCTGGTCGCGCTGTTCTGGGCCTGGCTTGGCGCGGCGCTTGGCGGCCGGGGCCAGCCGCGCGCGCTGTTCCTGTTGCGACGGCTGGCCTCGGTCGTCCTGGGGGCGATGTCGCTGGTCCTGGCCCTGCGTGGGGTCGGGGCCTAGCCGATCAGCGGGCCCGCGCGGCCATAGGTCTCGTCATAATGCCGCCGAAGCCGCATCAGCGCGATGCGCAGCACGATCTTGCCCGACCGCGCCGCCCAGCCCATGCGCTTTTCGGCGACTTCCAGCCCTTCCAGAAAACAGCAGCACCGAAGCACCACGTCGCCCAGACCAGGCCCCAGGTCGCGCAGCGCCGCCGCCACCCGGGCGCGGGCCGAGGATGGCCCCTCGGCCAGGCCCGAATCGGGCTGGAAACTGCCCCGGTCGCCGCCCGTCAGGAAACGGTCCCAGTTCTGCGCCACGCGCGGGCCCATCTGCGCCAGCTCGAAATCCTCGCGCAGGCGTTCGGCCGCCTGGACCAGCTCGGGCTCCAGGAAGGGCTTGCCGTCGCGGTCGCGGCGCCGGCCCAAGAGGCCAACCGGGCTTTCCGCCATGTTATAGCGCACCCGGCGCGGTCCGGCGTCATCCATCACCTCGCGCTCGCCCCAGACGCGGTGCTGGTCGGCGAAGGTGCCGGCGGCCTCGTTCATCCCCTGGCGGCGCTGGTCCTCCTCGTCGATCATCTGCTTCAGCGCGGCACGGCCGGCCGAGGTGATCTCATAGGTGGACACGCGCCCCGCCTTCCGGCAGGCGATCCAGTCGCGCAGGATGAAGGCCTGGGCCACCGGGCGGTCAAGGACCGTCGTCCGCAAGGAGCGGCCATCGGGAAACTCACGCAGAACCGCCGCCTTTTCCATTTCCGGTGCGATGGCCAGCAAGGCCCCCGGCTCGGCCAGGCGACGCAGGACACGGCGCCCCTCGCGCGCCAGGAGATGCGGGTCGCAGAGGTCGGTTTGCGCATGGTCCGGGGCAGCGCGCAGATGGGCAGACATGGGCGGGTCATCCTTTCGATCCGGGTGATCGGCCGAACGAGGAACGAGGCGAGAGACGGCAGCCAAAGCCTCGTCCATCAGCGGGTCGTCGCGCCGGTTCTCGTACCGGCGCACCTGGCGCAGGATGGTCGAGGCATGCAGCCCCTCGCGACGTGCAAGTGCCCTGAACGATGTCCCCTCCTCGACGTGGTCCAGGTAGTGGCGCACGGCAGCAGGAAGCCAGTCTGGCAGGCTGGCAGCAATGAGTTCAGGCAAGGCAGTCGTCCCGTCTTGGTCCACTTTCCGGCTGCGATAAGTCCAGCCCTGGACTTCCGCAACCTTGGGTGGAATTGGTTACCTGTTCGTTAACCTCTCGGCCAACCACGAGAATTGACGGGAATTCCTAAACTTCTTGGTAACCTCCGCGCGCTGGACTCGGCCTTTGCGCAACGCAAGGTTGCCTTGGGGCAGAATGCACTCGCCCAAGATACGGAGTGCACGATGTCTGATTTCCGCATGATGCTTGCCAACCTGCGCCGCCCGCGCCTGCTGATGCGCGCGGCCCGCTTCGGTCTGGGCGACTACCGGCGCGAGCGCGACCTGCGCCGGCTGGTGGATGGCACGGCTTCGCCCGAGGTCACCGTGCCCCGGCTGATCGAGGTCGAGGAAAAGCTGGAAGCCACCCGCGTGGCGGGCGATGCAAGCTATTCGGTCGCGCGCCACATCGACGTGCTGATCGCACTTCTGGCCGAGGCGCAGCTTCTGCGACGCGGCGGGATGGCGTGACGGGCTCCCGGCGCCTTCAGATGAAGGCGTCGGGCATTTCCGCCTTGCGGGTGGCGACGAAGGCTTCCAGCGCCTCGCGCACGCCCTCGTCAAGAGCCGGGGCCTGGTAGTCTGCGAGTTGCTTCTTCACCTTCTCGGCCGCGAGCGCCTGCGTGTCGCGGCTGCCCTCCTCGGCCCAGGTCTCGAAGGGCTTGTAGTCCAGAAGGTCCGAGCGCCAGAAGGCCGATTTGAAATTCGCCTGCGTATGCGCGCAGCCAAGGTAGTGGCCGCCCGGCCCCACTTCGCGGATCGCATCCATCGCCTGGCCGTTCGTATCCATCATCACGCCCTGGGCCAGGTGGTGCAGCGTGCCCAGCTGGTCGGCGTCCATCACGAATTTCTCGTAGGAGGACACCAGCCCCCCCTCCAGCCAGCCGCAGGCGTGCAGCATGAAGTTCACGCCCGCCAGAAGCGCCATGTTGAGGGAGTTCGCCGTCTCGTACGCCGCCTGCGCATCCGGCAGCTTCGAGCCGCAGAACGACCCGCCCGAACGGTAGGGCAGCCCCAGCCGCCGCACCAGCTGGCCTGCGCCATAGGTGATGTGGGCCGCTTCCGGGGTCCCGAAGGTCGGCGCGCCCGAGTTCATGTCGATCGAGGTCACGAAGGCCCCGGCGATAACGGGCGAGCCCGGGCGGACCAGCTGCGAGTAGCTGACGCCCGCAAGGATTTCCGCCAGCACCTGGGTCAGCGTGCCCGCCACCGTCACCGGCGCCATCGCGCCACCGACGATGAAGGGCGAGACGATGGAGGCCTGGTTGTTCGAGGCATAGACCTCCAGCGCGCCCATCATGATCCCGTCGAAGACCATCGGCGAGTTGATGTTGATCAGGCTGGTCATCACCGTGTTCTGGTCGACGAAGCTGTCACCGAACAGGATCTTGGCCATGTTGACAGAATCCTGCGCCCGGCTGGGCTCGGTGACCGAGCCCATGAAGGGTTTGTCGGACAGCGTCATATGCGCCAGCAGCATGTCGAGGTGGCGCTTGTTCACGGGCACGTCGGTCGGCTCGCAGACCGTGCCGCCCGAATGGTGCAGCCACTTGGACATGTAGCCCAGCTTCACGAAGTTCTGGAAATCTTCCAGCGTGGCATAGCGGCGGCCGCCTTCCATGTCCCGGACGAAAGGAGGGCCATAGACCGGGGCAAGGACGAGGGACTTGTCGCCGATCTCGACGTTCCGCTCGGGGTTCCGCGCGTGCTGGGTGAAGGTCTTCGGCGCGGTCGAGACGAGCTTGCGGGCCAGCCCGCGCGGGATATGGACGCGCTCGCCCTGCACATCGGCCCCGGCCTCGCGCCAACGCTGCAGGGCGGCGGGGTTCTCCACGAAGTTGACGCCGATCTCTTCCAGCACCGTCTCGGCGTTCCATTCGATGATCTGAAGCGCCTCTTCGTTCAGGATCTCGAAATTCGGGATGTTGCGCTGGATGAAGCGCGCGGTCTCGAAGCTGACCGCGGTGCGTTCCGCCCGGCGGCTTGCGCCCCCGCCACTGCGCGACCTGCGCCCTGCAACTTCGTTCATGTCAGCCTCCGATCCGGTTTGCCGACCTTATGCCGCCAATCGCCACCGGATCGCACCCTGAAACCGGCCATTGGCTTCCAAAACCGACACCCGATTCGGCGCCAAGCGACACCAGGTCAGGAGAGCAGCGCGATCGGGCAGTCTTCGGCCCCCGGATAGCCCGCGGTCGGGACCCAGCCGCAGGCCAGTCCTGCCGTGGCGGCATCGGCGGCAAAGGCGCTGCGGTCGGGAAAGACATAGCGGGCGGGCGAGTCGCGGTAGGCCAGCACATGCTCGGCCTGCTCGGGATCCATGCCCTGCCCCCGCGCGAAGTCGGCCAGATTGCCCAAGGGTTCGGTAGCCGAAAGAATGTCGGCAACCGCGACCTCATGTCCCGGCCCCTCGGCCAGGGCCGAGGCGATGCGCCAGCGCAGCACGTTCAGGCTGGGGATGCGGCCGCTGCGGGCGGCGTCCAGGACCTGCGGCAGCGTCTCGGCCGGGTCGGCGCGCAGGAAGACGCGGATCGCGGCGCGGCCGCCGGGGGCAAGAAGGCGGCGGACCTCGGCCAGGATGGCACGCAGCGTGGCGCGGTCGGGAACCGCGTTCAACGCGCCGTCGCCGATGACTTGCCGTACGGCCCCGGACGGAAGGGGAAGCTGCCGCCAGTCTGCCACCTGCGCGCGGCGGCGGGGTGTATCGCCCGGCCAGATCGCCGCGATCATGCCCGGCGCGCTGTCGAACGCCTCCACCCGCGCGCCCAGATCGGCATAGGCGGGCGTCACGCCCAGCAGCACCGTCAGGCCGGGGCAGCCGTCCAGCAGCCCGGCGATCTGCCGCGCCAGCGCCGGCCCCGGAACCTGGGGCGGCCCCATCCGCGCCATGCGCTGACCTATGCGGGCCCAGTGGTCTTGAGTTTCCATGCCCCGGACCCTAGCCTGCCAGCAAAGGGGCCGTCCATATGTTGCTGGCGATCATCACTCATCCCCTGGACCGCCGGTTTCGCAGCTGGCTGGACGGCTGGGTGCCGGTCAGCCCCCCCGGCTATCAACTGGACGCCATGCTGATCGAGGGGCGGCGCGACGGCCTGCGCTGGTTCTTCACCGATCCCGGCCAGCGCTTCCGCCCCGCCGATGCGGCCATCCTGCATGTGGATCAGTCGGTGGTGGATCAGGCCTATCTCGACCTTGCCGCGCGCTATCCTGTCGCGGTGAACGGCCAGGCCCGCGACATCCGCAAGCAGGTGGTCAGCCGCAACCTCGTGCGGCGCGACTCGGACTGGGACGGGCCGGTGCTGGTGAAAAGCGATCTGAACTGCGGCGGGCGGCCGGAATATGTGCTCGCGCAGCGCGGCGGCGCCGCCCCGACCCCGCCGCCGCCGCAATACGACCTCTATGACAGGATCGACCAGGTGCCCGATCCGGTCTGGGACGACACCTCCCGCGTGGTAGAGCGCTACCTGCCGGAAAGGCGCGACGGCATGAACGTCCTGCGGATATGGAGCTTTCTGGGCGATTACGAACGCTGCAGCTGGTACACATCGCCCGAAACCATCGTGAAGGGCCGCAACATCGTCAGCTTCGGCCCGGCCGAGGTGCCCGACCTCCTGCGCGAGGAACGACGTCGGCTTGGCATCGACTATGGCAAGTTCGACTTCGCCCTTGGGCCCGAGGGGCCGGTTCTGTACGACGCGAACAAGACGCCGGCCTATCTGTCCGCCCCGACCTGATGCGCGAGGCGGGCGCAAAGATGACCCGCGCGCTGATGCGGATGGTGGGAAGCCGGGCCTGACCCCCTTGCATCGGGGCATGGCATTGGCTACGCGAGCGCATGACCCAAGCGCATGACCGCCTCCTCATCATCGACTTCGGTTCCCAGGTGACGCAGCTGATCGCGCGCCGCCTGCGCGAGTTGAACGTCTATTGCGAAATCCACCCCTACAACCGCGTGGACGAGGCTTTCCTTCAGGCCTTCGCGCCCAAGGCGGTGATCTTCTCGGGCGGCCCGGCCTCGGTCTACTGGGAGAACGCCCCGATGCCGCCGAAAGGGGTGTTCGACCTGGGCGTCCCGATCCTGGGGATCTGCTACGGCCAGCAGGTGATGATGCATTGCCTGGGCGGTCATGTCGAAGGCGGCCACGGCACCGCGGAATTCGGGCGCGCCTTCGTGACCCCCACCGACCTCACCCACCCGATCCTCGCCGGCTGGTTCCCGCCCGAGGACGGCCCCCAGGCGCGTGAGCAGGTCTGGATGAGCCACGGCGACCATGTCTCGAAACTGGCCCCCGGCTTCCAGGTCCTTGGCACCTCGCCCAACGCGCCCTTCGCGATCACCGCCGACCCCGCGCGGCATTTCTACGCCGTCCAGTTCCACCCCGAGGTCCACCACACCCCGAAAGGCGGCAAGCTGTACGAGAATTTCGTCAAGCTCGCGGGTTTCAAGGGCGACTGGACGATGGGCGCCTACCGCGAGGAAGCGATCCGCAAGATCCGCGAACAGGTGGGCGACCAGAAGGTCATCTGCGGCCTGTCGGGCGGCGTGGATTCCTCGGTCGCCGCCGTCCTGATCCACGAAGCCATCGGCGACCAGCTGACTTGCGTCTTCGTCGACCACGGTCTTCTGCGGCTGGGCGAGGCGGAGCAGGTCGTGAGCATGTTCCGCGACCACTACAACATGCCGCTGATCCATGCCGACGAGAGCGACCTCTTCCTCGGCGCGCTGGAGGGGGTTTCCGACCCCGAGGTCAAGCGCAAGACCATCGGCAAGCTCTTCATCGACGTCTTCCAGAAGCACGCGGCCGAGGTCGGCGGCGCGACCTTCCTGGCGCAGGGCACGCTCTACCCCGACGTCATCGAAAGCGTCAGCTTCTCCGGCGGCCCCTCGGTCACGATCAAGAGCCACCACAATGTTGGCGGCCTGCCCGAGAAGATGGGGCTGAAGCTCGTCGAACCGCTGCGGGAACTGTTCAAGGACGAGGTCCGCGCCCTTGGCCGCGAGCTCGGCCTGCCCCCCAGCTTCATCGGCCGCCACCCCTTCCCCGGCCCCGGCCTCGCCATCCGCTGCCCGGGCGAGATCACCCGCGAGAAGCTGGACATCCTGCGCCGGGCCGATGCGGTCTACATCGACCAGATCCGCAAGCACGGGCTTTATGACGAGATCTGGCAGGCCTTCGCCGCTATCCTGCCGATGCGGACCGTGGGCGTGATGGGCGACGGGCGGACCTATGACTATGCGCTGGCCCTGCGCGCGGTGACCAGCGTGGACGGCATGACCGCCGACTACTACCCCTTCACGCATGAGTTCCTGGGCGAGACCGCCACCCGGATCATCAACGAGGTCAAAGGCGTGAACCGGGTCTTCTACGACTGCACCTCGAAACCGCCGGGCACGATCGAGCTGGAATGATCCGGGTCACCGGCAGCCTGACCTGTGCCACGGCAGAGGAGGCCGCCGTTGTCCGCCGCCTTCTGCCCGACCATATCCGCCTCAGCCGGGCCGAACCCGGTTGCCTGTCCTTTGACGTCACCCCGACCGACAACCCGCAGGTCTGGCGGCTGGACGAGAGCTTTGTCGACCGCGCAGCCTTCGAGGCGCATCGACACCGGACGAAGGCCAGCGACTGGTTCAAGGCGACAGCAGCCCTGGAGCGGGATTTCCAGATCGACGAGGCCGAGGGGGGCGAACGTCCGCAGACACTCCGGGTCCGGGCAACCGGACTGGGCAGCGGCTTCGGCGAATGCTAGCCCTGCCCGAAATGAACCCGGAGCCGGCCATGCGCCTTGCCCTCGCCACCGCCTCTTTCGTCTGCCTGATGTCCGGCAGTGCCCTTGCCGGCTGCAAGGAGAATTTCACCACCGAGGGCCTGCCACTGCTTAGCCAGATCCAGTACAAGACCCACGCCACCTACGCGGGCCTTGACAAGGCCACCGCTGCAAAGCGCATCGTTGCGCGGCTGAAGGACGAAGGCTTCCAGGACGTCAAGCGCGACGACGGCGTCGTCACGGCCTGGCAGGAAACCACTGGCTCGGGTCGGCCGCAATCGCTGCGGTTCATCGTCCACGAAGCAAAGGGCAAGACCACGATCGAAGGCATCTTCACCATTCAACAAGGCCAGATTGCGCGCAAGCGCATGGTGCGCGACAATCTTTGCAAGGTGATCGAGATCGCCGCGGGTTGACCGTTTCCGACCAAAGATCCCTCCCTGATCGTCCGGGGCGGCTCTGGACATTCCCCGAACCTGCCGGCAAGGCTCGCGCCCATGTCCACGCCCCACCGCCCCCTTGCCGCCGCGCTCTGGATGACCGGGTCCATCGGCGCCTTCACCTCGATGGCGATCGCCACCCGCCAGATCAACGGCGCGCATGACACGTTCGAGATCCTGGCCTATCGCTCGGTCATAGGCTGGCTGCTGGTCGTGGGCATCGCCGTGGCGCTTGGCCAGGCTGGGCGCATCCGCCGCGACCGGGTCGGCAGCCACCTGGTGCGCAACGTCTTTCACTTCACCGGCCAGTCGCTGTGGTTCTGGGCAATCACCCTGATCCCGCTGGCCCAGGTCTTCGCGCTGGAGTTCACCTCGCCGATCTGGGTGATCCTGCTGTCGCCCCTGTTCCTGGGCGAGCATCTGACGCGGCGCAAACTGCTGGCCGCCGCCCTGGGCTTTGCCGGCATCCTGATCGTGGCCCGCCCCGATTTCACCGCGCTGGAGCCCGGCGTCCTGGCCGCCGCCGGGGCAGCCGCCTTCTTCGCCGCGACCAACCTGATGACCAAGGCCCTGACCAAGGACGGCGAGGCCATCGTCTCGATCCTGTTCTGGCTCACGCTGATCCAGGCCTGTTTCGGCTCCATCGCCATGCTGGCCGACGGCTCCGTCACCCTGCCCACCGCGGCTACCCTGCCCTGGCTGGCGCTGATCGGCGTGGCGGGCATCACCGCGCATCTTTGCCTGACCACCGCGCTCTCGCTCGCCCCGGCCTCGACGGTGGTCCCGGTCGATTTCGCCCGCCTGCCGATCATCGCCGCCATCGGCGCGCTGGTCTATGACGAGCCGGTGGAAGCCAGCCTCTTCCTGGGCGCGGCGCTGATCTTCGGCGGCATCTGGCTGAACCTGCGACAACGCAGCGCACCTGCCGCAGGTTGAACACGCGAAAGATTTGTGACGCCGCGTCATTGATTGACCCATTGCGAACATGGCCCTATCGTTTTTGGCAGGGGAAATCTCTTTTCAGGGACGAGGAACATGAAACGGATTCTAGCCACGGCCGCGGCGCTTTCCGCCGCGACCGGAGCCGCCCAGGCGGGCGGCGTGGAGCGGTCGACGCAATCGGTCGCCATCCTGTTCGAACAGGGCCGATATGCCGAACTGAGTTTCGGTCATTTCTCGCCCGACGTCAGCGGCAGCGTGGGCGGCGGTGCCCTCTCCTCGGGCGACATGTCGTCCAGCTACAACAGCTGGAGCCTGGGCTACAAGATGGACATGGGCGAGAGCCTGGACTTCGCCCTGATCATCGACCAACCGATCGGGGCGGATGTCGCCTATCCGGGGACATTCGCCCCCCCGACCAGCTATCCGCTGGCGGGCACCACGGCCGAGCTGAGCTCCAGCGCGATCACCGCCCTGATGCGTTACAAGTTCCAGAACAACGTCTCGGTCTATGGCGGTCTGCGTTATCAGACCGTGCATGGCGAGGTGTCGATCCCGCTTGTCGGTGGCTACACCCTGGACACCAATCACGACTCGGAACTGGGCTATGTCCTGGGTTTCGCCTGGGAAAAGCCGGAGATCGCGGCGCGGGTGGCCCTGACCTACAATTCGGCGATCACGCATACCCTGGACTCCTCCGAGACGACCTTGATGGGCCCGCTGGAAAGCAGCTTCGACACCGAGGTTCC
>JBKHWC010000024.1:0-38470 GCA_046569765.1 Alphaproteobacteria bacterium
TCCGGCGAGATCTCACCAAGCTCTCGGAGGGACCAAAGCTCGAGCCGCTCTCTTGTTTTGGCGCGCCATTCGAAGAGTTCGTTTTCGAACCGGCTGTAGACCTCTGGAAAAGTGGGGCCGATGCTTGGGAGCGAAACAGGCCGCTGCCAGTGCGCCAACTCTCCCAGCGAGCTGTCGATGATCCGCCGGATCAGGCCACCCTTTTCCAAGTCTTCTACCAAAGGCCCATCTTCCCTTCGTCGATCAGGGCGATCCGGCCAAGGCTTCGAGTTTATCTGCCCACCAAGCCGCCATCCGCACGCGTTCTTCCCAATGTTCACCCCTAGCATAGGCGCGGCGAACATCATTTGCTTCGACGTGAGCGAGCGCCCGCTCAATCGCGTCAGGGTTCCAAAGGCCGCTTTCGTTTGCAAGGGTCGAAAAGGTCGCCCGGAAGCCATGCGCCGTCATTTCTTCGGCACCATAGCCCATCCTGCGCAGGGCCGTATTCAGGGTGTTCTCGCTCATGACTCGCTTGACCGAGACAAGCGACGGAAGAACGAACTCGGTATGCCCGGTCAGCGCCTTCAGATCCTTCAATAGAGTCAGCGCCCGATCAGGCAGCGGCACGCGATGAGGGCGACGCATCTTCATGCGCTCAGCAGGGACCGACCAGACCGCAGCAGCAAGATCGAACTCAGACCAACGCGCCTGCCGCAACTCACCCGGACGCGGCACAAGCAGCGCCAGAAGTTCCAGGGCAATCTTTGTGACGGCCTGTCCATTGTAGCCTGCGATGGCGCGCAGCAACTTGCCCAACTCGGCAGGCTCGATGATCGCTGCGCGCGGGGTGGCCTTCGGTCGAACAAGGGCATCGCGAAGGGCGTAAGTCGGATCGGTCGTCGCGATGCCTGAGGCAACGGCAAAGCGAAACACTGTGCCCATTGTAGAACGCAGACGCCGCGCAGTTTCATGGGTTCCACGCGCTTCGACCTTGCGAAGGCAGCGCAACACCTCAGGCGCGGAAATCTCCGCGATCGGGCGTTCGCCAAGATCATCGATGGCCATGCCTAGAAGCCATTCCAATTTGCGCATGGTCATATCTGCGCGCCCTTCGCGGCGGATCTTGTCGAGGTACTCGCGGGCCTGAGCGGCAAAGGTCACCCTATCCTGTACCTGGCTCCGCCGTTTCTGCTCTTGCTTGGCCTCACTTGGGTCGACGCCATTGGCAACCATTGATCTAGCGGCGTCACGCTTTGCTCTCGCTTGAGCGAGGCTGGTCTCGGGGTAGGGGCCGATCGACAGGAGTTTTTCTTTGCCACCAATCCGGTATTTGAACTGCCAAAGCCGAGAGCCGCTTGGCTTCACCAGTACGAACAGCCCGTCAAAGTCCGCGACCTTATACGGTTTTTCTCGAGGCTTCAGGTTGCGAACAGCTGTGTCGCTCAGGGGCATTGGGGGTATCGCCTTTCCCAAGCTTCCGTCGATACCCCCAGCGATACCCCCAAATGGCGTGGATCGATGCGGACGTCGTCGGAGCGTATCGGACAAACAAATCTCAAAAACCCTTGTATACCAAGCGTTTCTGGATGTCACCGGATCTTTGCGGAGGATAAAGTGGTGCCCAGAGCCGGAATCGAACCAGCGACACGCGGATTTTCAATCCGCTGCTCTACCAACTGAGCTATCTGGGCACCGTTTGGTGGGCGGGTGATACCCAAGGCGCGGGGGGCTGTCCAGAGGGAAAACGCCGCTTAATGCGCCTTTGGTAGCGGGTCCTCGTCCGGGGCCTCCTCGGCCTCGGCCGGGACGCGGTAGCTCTCGGTCAGCCAGCGGCCCAGATCGATGTCGGCGCACCGGCGCGAGCAGAACGGGCGGTAGTCCGCCGCCGTGGGCTTGCCGCAGATGGGGCAGCTCATGGCAGCAGGTCCGCCAGCGGCAGCCGATCGCGCTTGCGCGTCAGTTCGTAAAGGCCCAGCGTGGTCCAGCCCGCCAGGTTGGTCTCGCCCTCGGCCTTGAAGGCGGATTTCAGCACCTGATCCAGGATCGCCCGGTCCCGCTTCGGCATCGGCGCGAAGTCGACCACCACCTGCCCACCAAGGCCCCGTAGCCGCAGCTGACGCGGCAATTCGCGCGCGGCGGCGATACTGGCCTTCAGGCTGGCGGCCGGAGAGGTATCGCTCCCCGTGTTCACATCCACCGCAACCAGCGCGCGGGTGGGCTCGATCACCATGCTGGCGCCGCCCTCCAGCGCCACGCGGGCACCACGCAGCGCCTCCAGCGCCTCCAGCACCCCATGCCGATCGAAACTTCCGGGATCAGTGTCCGCCTCGTCCACCGCCGGGTCCAGCCAGTCGCGGAACGCCAGATCATGCGCCGAGGGCCCGTCCACCAAGAGCTCCGGCCCGCCCGCCGCATCGGCCAGCACCGCCTCGGCCAGACCGCGCATCGCGGCGATATCCTCGGCCACCGCCTCGGGCTCTGCCCCCTCGCAACCCGAGCGCAGGATCAGCCCCAGTCGCCCGTCCGCCCCCGCCATCCCGGCCTGTGCCAGATCGGAAAGCTCGGCCCGCAGCGCCTCGTCCCGGATCCGGCGGCTGATGTTCAGGCCCGGAGCATCCGGGGTCACAATGGCAAAACGCGACTTGAACAGGAGCCGCGTCGTGACGGGAACGGCCTTCCCCGGCTCGGCCGGGCCGGTGACCTGAACCAGAAGCCGCTGCCCCGGCGCCACCCCGGAAATCTGCCGCAGGAAGCCCGAACCCTGGGGCAGCTTCACGAAGATGCCCCCCTGCCCTTTCACCGGCCGGTCCGCCACCGCGCGGTAGATCGCGCCCGGCAGAGCCTCATCCCCCCGGGGATCGATCGCCAGCTCTTCCAGCCGCCCATCCACCAGCAGGGCCGCCGCCTGGCGACCGTCAAGCTCGTCCAGGACCAGAACCCGACCCTTCATTCCTGCCTCCAGACCGGATAGCCGATCGCTGTCAGAAGCGCCGCCGTCTCGGCAACCGGCAGGCCCATGATCCCGGTGAAGGACCCCGATATCCACGGAATGAAAGCCCCCGCAAGGCCCTGGATTCCGTAGCCACCCGCCTTGCCCTGCCAGTCGCCGCTGGCGAGATAGGCGTTCAGCTCGGCATCCGACAGCCGCTTCATCTTGACCGCACTGACCGAGTCACGCGCGATCAGCCGCTCGCCCCGGCGCACGGCGATGGCGGTGATCACCTGATGCCGCCGCCCGCCCAACGCGGTCAGGAACTCGGCCGCCTGACCCGCATCCTCGGGCTTGCCCAGGATACGGCGGCCCAGCGCGACCGTGGTATCGGCACAGAGGACCACGTCCTGCGGTCCGGCGGGAACGGCAAGTGCCTTCTCCCGCGCCAGCCGCAGGGCATAGGGACGGGGCAGCTCCCCCTTGCGGGGATCCTCATCGATGTCGGGGGGAAGGATCAGATCGGGCAGGATCCCCAACTGCGCCAGAAGTTCCTTACGGCGCGGGCTGCCCGATCCCAGGATCAGTCGCATCTGGGTCGTCCGCGCCTCTTGCTCAGAAAACCGACTCCCACTTTTCGGGATGCGCTCACTTGAAGCGATAGTTGATACGGCCCTTCGACAGGTCGTAGGGGGTCATCTCGACCTGCACCTTGTCGCCGGCCAGAACCCGGATGCGGTTCTTGCGCATCTTGCCTGCCATGGTCGCGATCAGTTCATGGCCGTTCTCGAGCTCGACCCTGAATGTCGCGTTGGGCAGGAGTTCCTTCACGACACCGGGGAATTCGAGAATGTCTTCCTTGGCCATGGTCTCTCCATTGCAAATGGGCCCGCGGGGATGGCCGCAGGCTTCCACGGCGCGATATGAACCCGAAAGGGGCGGGTTTCAAGCGGATTCTCGGTGGAAACAGGATTAATCCCCGAGCGGGTGACCTCGTAGGGTGGGGTTGAACCCCACCCTACGCCGAAGGACCGGACGGCCAGGCCGAACATCGCAGCATCAGTACGCTGCGAGAGGCCGGGCCAGACGTGGCGCTTCCCCCGCCGCCCGGGACAAGCCCGCCGCTCGCTCCCGCGTCGCAAGCCGGGATCCAACCCTACCTTCCGCAGCTGCCCGTCGTCCGACATCGCGATGCCATGAGGAATAGGGCCAGTCGCCGGGATCCTGAGCCAGCCCATGCATTACCGGATCGCACCAGCAATAGTGCAGGCAGGCCGCAAACTCCGCATCGTTACGGATATGGCGCTCCCAGAACCTGCGCTGCCAGACCCGCCCGTCCCCCTTGCGCTGTTTCGAGGCGCTGCGCGGCCCCCCGTTGATCGTAAGGTGGGGTTCACCCCCACCGCCCACCCCGTCCCCCGCGCCGGTCATCGCGCGGGTGAAACGCGCCTTGATGGCCCCCACCCGAAGCGAATAGGCCGCATCGCCTTCGGGCAGGGTCCAGACGCAATGCATGTGATCGGGCAACACGACCCAGGCATCGATGCGGAAGGGACGCTCGGCCAGCGTCAGGCGGACAGCCTGACGCAGGGCCTCGACATGATCGGCCAGCGTTCGGGCCCCGCGGTCGGCAAGGGCCAGGGTCAGGAACAGCGATGCACCGGGCAGGCGGGGGCGGAGATAGGCGGACATGGCGAAAGCCTGCCCGCAACAGGTTAAACCCGCGTTACCGCGCATCGCCGAGCCGCATGAGGCATCTTCAAGCGCCCCCGCCGGGTCTCCAGCCTCTTGTCAAATCCTTAACGTCCGCAGCCAACCGATTGATTCTATTTGGCACGATATCCTGACCACGCGTGGTCAGCCCATCCACCGCAGGGCCGCGCGGCCTCAGAGAGCCCGCATCCAGAACTGCAGCTCCTTCTCAGTCTCCTCGGCCTCGCCCAGATCTTTCCAGCTGAAACGGGCAACGACCCCAGGCAGGGTCTCGTAGCCGCGGCCACGCCAGAAGGCGTCGTTGGTCCGGTAAACCGCCGGCCGGGCCGGGTGATCCTCGGGCCGGATGACCGAACAGAAGGCGACATGGGTCCGCCCCAGGGCACGGGCATGGGCCTCGCGGAGGTCGATGAAGCGGTGGCCAAGCCCGATGCCGCGGTAAGGGCGGAGGAGGACGGATTCGGCCCCGTAGAGGATCTTCTCCAGCGGGATCCCGAGGTCGCGGAAGGGGGCGGCGAATTCGGGGGCATGATCCTCCATTGGGGTGGAGGTGGAGGCGCCGACCAGCCGCCCCTCGTGGAAGGCCCCGACCAGCAGCGCGCCGGGGTTGTCCCGGTAGCTTTCCAGATACTGCCGCTCGTAGTCGAGCGTGCCGTCATAGAGGTAGGGCCAGTCCCGGAAGACCGTGATCCGAAGCTGCGCGACCTCGTCCAGCGCGGCCTCCAGATCGGAGCCCCGCAGAGCGCGGACATCGATCTCGGCAGGGGTCATCGGCTCACCTGGGCGATCCAGTCGTTCAGATTGTAGAAGGTGGTGATGCGGGAAATGAGACCGTCCCGGACCTCGAAGAACCCGCCGGCGGGAAGGACGTAGGTCTGACCCCGCGCCTCGGGCAGGCCCGGATCGGTCTGCAGGTAGGTTCCGTGGACCACGAATTCGGCCGCCCCCCGGGTGCCATCGTCGCTTGCGAAGATCACCAGGTCCTGCAGGGTCTCGCGGTAGCTGACGCCCATGTGGCTGCAGAACTCGCGGAACCTGTCCTTGCCGATCCGGTGGCCGCCCTCGTTCACCCGGTGCTCCACGTCCTCGGTCAGGCAGGCCAGCATCGACGCGGGGTCGGCTGCGTTGAAGGCGTCGTAGTAGCGGCGGATCAGGGCGAGGGTTTCGTTGCGGGGCATGGGAGTCTCCTTTTTGGCGTGGCAGAGTAACGAGGGCGCGCTTCAGAGGGAAGCCATGGCCGCCCCGCGTGGACACTTTCGGCCGGCTAAGGAAATCAATGGCTTGGCCGCGGCCGTTCAGAATTTCTTTACCTTTGCCGCCTGATCACCGACGCCCCGTCGCCTCTCTCGGCACGGCCGCGAGACGTTGCGGCCCTCAGCGCGCGGACTTGATCGCCCGGCGATGGGCTCCGTCGGGCCCTGGTCGCAAGACGGTGCGGCAAATGGCGGCCAGCGCCGCGTCCGGGGCGCGCGCGTCGGCACCTGCAACCGCCTGCCCCCCTTGGCAGGCCGCGGTCGCGGATCGCGGCAACTGTCGCGCGTGGATCCTGCGTCCCGAGGCCTGGAGAGGCTGAAGCCTGTCAGGTTGTGCCGCGGGCAATACCACACAGTGACCGCCGCATGGAGATCATGCACCCCCCCAGACCAGCAGGCAGCGGTGCAATCTGGTGGCGCGGCAGAGGTGGACCGACGGGAAGTCCCGGCAGGACCGGAGATCAGCGCGGGACAGGAGGGTGCGCGATATCGCCCATCCTGCGCTTGCGCATCGCGATCAGTCGGTTTCGGTTGGCATCCCGAAGCGTTCAAGCATCCGGGACTTGATCTGGTCGCGCGCCTGCCGGTAGGCCGCCAGCTTCGCCTCGCGCGTTTCGCCCAGGCCGGTCGGGTCCAGGATCGGCCAGTATTCGATGTCGAGATGGTGGAAGCGCGTCAGCTCCAGCGCCATGCGCTGCGAGGCGGGCGACAAGGCGATGATCAGGTCGAACTGGCTGAGGTCGTCGCCCCAGTCCTGCATCTCCTCGAAGCTGCGCGCGCGGTGGCGGGATAGCTCGATTCCCAGTTCCTGGCAGACGGCGACGGTGAAGCCATCGATCTCCATGTCGTTCTTGACCCCGGCCGATTGCACATAGGCGCGCTGGCCGTAGAGTTTCTTCATCAGCCCTTCGGCCATTGGGGACCGGACGGCGTTATGGTCGCAGCAGAACAGGACCGACTGGGGGAAACCGGCCAAGGTCAGCCCCAGTGCAGGACGCAGATCAGGGTGAACAGGCGCCGCGCGGTGTCGGTGTCGACCTCGGCCTTGCCCTCAAGCCGTTCGCGCAGGATCGCGGCACCCTCGTTGTGGATGCCGCGCCGGGCCATGTCGATCGCCTCGATCTGGCTGGGCGGCAGGCGCTTCACCGCGTCGAAGTAGCTTTCGCAGATCTGGAAATAGTCCTTCACCACCTGGCGGAAGGGACCGAGCGAGAGGTGGAACTCGGCCGCCTTCTCGCCGCCTTCCGTGGCGATGTCGAACACCAGCCGTCCCTCGCGGATCGCCAGCAGGACGCAGTAGGGACCTTCCGGCATTTCGCGGTCGGGGCGGCGGGCGGGGGTGAAGGTGTTTTCTTCGAGCAGGTCGAAGATCGCGACGCGGCGTTCCTGTTCGATCTCGGGCGTCGGGCGCGCAAGGCCCTTCTCGTCGATCTCGATCTGGCAGATGCGGTTCATGGTTCGGGTCCCCGGGAGCTGGTGCCCGTGATGCAATGGCAATGGGCTGGGGGTCAAGCGGGGATCGGGTGCAGGTCGGGGGCGTCGAGGGGACGGACGACGGCAATGGCGCGGCGGCGGGCGGGAGCAATAAAGCGTCGGCATGGCGCGCTTGGGGCAGCGGACCCTACCCTGCTGCCCGGAGGCTTCACGGTAATGGTGCGCTGTAGCGCACCCTACGCTAGTCGTTCAGCCGGTCGAGCCGGGCGCGGACCGACAGCCCGTGGGCCTGAAGGCTTTCGGACTGGGCGAGCCGTTCGGCGGCAGGGCCGATGGCCTTGAGCGCCTCGGGCGTCATCCTGGCCAGCGTGGTGCGCTTCATGAAATCGAGCACCGAGAGGCCCGAGGAGAAGCGGGCAGAGCGCGCCGTGGGCAGGACGTGGTTCGGGCCGCCGATATAGTCGCCGATAGCCTCGGGCGTGTATTGGCCAAGGAAGATCGCGCCGGCATGGGTGATTTCGCGGGCGAGGCCCTCGGGGTCGGCGGTGCAGAGTTCCAGGTGTTCGGGGGCGACGCGGTTCGACAGGCGGGCGGCCTCGTGGAGATCGCGGGTGACGATGACGGCGCCGTGTTGCGCCCAGGAGGCCCCGGCGATGGCGCGGCGGTCCAGCGTTTCCAGGCGCTTGGCGACCGCTTGCGCCACGGCCTGGCCGAAGGCCGCGTCATCTGTCACCAGGATCGACTGCGCGCTTTCGTCGTGTTCGGCCTGGCTGAGGAGGTCGAGGGCGATCCAGTCCGGGTCGTTGTCCTTGTCCGCGATGACCAGGATTTCCGAGGGGCCGGCGATCATGTCGATGCCGACTCGGCCGAAGACGCGGCGCTTGGCGGCGGCGACGAAGGCATTGCCGGGGCCGGTGATCTTGTCGACGGGGGCGATGGTCTGCGTGCCGTAGGCCAGGGCCGCGATCGCCTGCGCCCCGCCGATCCGGTACACCTGGTCTACCCCGGCGATCCGGGCGGCGAGGAGGACAAGCGGGTTTACCTTGCCGTCCGGCGTCGGGCAGGCGATGACCAGCCGCTCGACCCCGGCCACCTTGGCGGGGATTGCATTCATCAGGACGCTGGAGGGGTAGGAGGCAAGGCCGCCGGGGACATAAAGCCCCGCGGCCGAAACCGGGGTCCAGCGCCAGCCGAGTGTGGCGCCCAGGCTGTCGGTCCAGCTTTCGTCCTGCGGCTTCTGGCGCGCGTGATAGGCGCGGATGCGCTCGGCGGCGAGCTCCAGCGCCGTTCGGTCCTCGGGGCTGACGCGGGCGATCTCGGCCTCGATCTCGGCGGGGGAGAAGGCCAGCGTTTCCGGGGTGAGCGTCAGCCGGTCGAAGCGGGCGGTGAGGTCGATCACCGCCTGGTCGCCCCGGGCACGGACATCGGCGATGATGGCGGCGACGGCCTGGTCGACATCCTCGGCCTCTTCGCGCTTTTGCCCGAGGAGGGTCTGGAAGGCGGTTTCAAAGCCTGCGTCGGCGGTGTTCAGGAAGACGGGCATCGGAGCCTCCGGTCTGGTCGGGGTCCAGATAGCGCGGGGGGCGGCGGGGCTCAAGCAAGAAAACCGGGGACCGATTTCTTCGAAGAAATCGGGACGGAGCCTTCAAAGGCTCCGGTCCGGAGTTTTCGACAACTCCGGTTGCCCCAGTCACTCGTGGCGCGGAACCTTGCCCGAGGGCGCGCGGTACGGCCGGGTCACGTCGTCGAGCCGCACTTCCAGCGCCTCGACGTCCAGAGCGATGGCCCCGTCACCTGCCAGAACCAGCGTGAGGCGGCCCGTGCCGTCCTCTCCCGGCTCAAAGGACATGGACAAAAGCGACAGAACAAGGTCCTTGTCCGCGCGGTCGAAGCCCTGCGATTGCACTTTTCGAACATCCTCGACCACGAGGACCGACCGCACCCGTTCATAGGCGCGGCCGACCCGCTCGGCTTCGACCCGGTCCTCCCAGCGGAAACGGTTCAGAAGAATCGCGAAGCGACGGCGCTTGGCGTCGTATTTCAGCTCGGTCACCGGCAGGACCGCATCTTGCACGAGCGACGACAGGACCTTCAGGTCCTCGGCGTCCTGGGCGACAAGCCGCAGCGGCTCTTCGCCGCCGTCCTGAAACCGGGCATCGGTCATGCGCTGATCCGTTCGATATGCGCCCCGCAGGCGCGCAGTTTCTCTTCCACCCGCTCATAGCCGCGATCCAGGTGGTAGACGCGGGAGACGACGGTTTCGCCTTCCGCCGCCAGCCCGGCGAGGATCAGCGAGACCGAGGCGCGCAGGTCGGTCGCCATCACCGGCGCACCCTTCAGCTTATCGACGCCGGTCACGGTGGCGGTGCCGCCATGCACGTCGATCCGTGCCCCCATCCGCATCAGTTCAGGCGCGTGCATGAAGCGGTTCTCGAAGATCTTCTCTTCCAGCACCGAAACGCCCTCGGCCGTGCAGAGAAGCGCCATCATCTGCGCCTGCAGGTCCGTCGGGAAGCCCGGGAAGGGTTCGGTGGTGACATCCACCGCCTTGACCCGCCCGTTCTTGCGGGAAACCATGAGGCCACGGTTGGTCTGAGTGACGCTGACACCCGCGGCGTCCAGCTTTTCGGCGAAACTTTCCACCAGGTCGAGCGTGCCGCCGATACATTCCACCTCGCCGCCGCAGATCGCGGGGACCAGCATGTAGGTGCCAAGCTCGATCCGGTCGGTCACCACCTGGTGCGTGGCGCCGCCCAGCCGGTCGGTGCCCTCGATGGTGATCGTGCTGGTGCCCTCGCCCTCGATCTTCGCGCCCATCTTCTTCAGGCAGCGGGCAAGATCGACGATCTCGGGCTCACGCGCGGCGTTCTTAAGGACCGTGGTCCCCTTGGCCAGCGTCGCCGCCATAAGCGCGTTTTCCGTGGCGCCGACCGAGACGAAGGGGAATTCGACGACCGCGCCCTTGAGCCGCCCGCCGGGGGCCTTGGCGTGGACATAGCCGTCGCGCAGGTCAAGCTCGGCCCCCATCGCCTCCAGCGCCTTGAGGTGCAGGTCGACAGGCCGCGCGCCGATGGCACAGCCGCCGGGCAAGGAGACGGTCGCCGCACCGTAGCGGGCGAGCATCGGGCCAAGGACAAGGATCGAGGCGCGCATCTTGCGGACGATGTCGTAGTCGGCCTTGAAGTTGGTGATCGAATGCGAGGACAGCGCCAGCACCAGCCCGTCCTGAAGCGAGGCAACCTCGGCCCCGAGCGACTGCAGGAGCTGCGTCATGGTGCGGATGTCGGACAGGCGCGGCGCGTTGGTCAGCGTCAGCGGCTCGTCGGACAAAAGCGTCGCGGGCATCAGCGTGAGACAGGCGTTCTTCGCCCCCGCGATCGGAATCGCCCCCGACAACGCCCCGTTGCCACGCACCAGAATCGAATCCATCTGCCCTAGTCCCTTTCGGTTTCCCCGGCCGCGTCTTCGGCGGTCCGGGCCTTTGCCTGTGCCTTCCGGCGCGCCATATTGGCCTTGAGCGCCGCCTTCAACCGGTCTTCCCGGGACAGGGGACGCTCAGGTTTCCGGGCCTTTTCGCTGTAAGGCGGGTCCGAGGGGCTGCGCATGGGTAAGGCTTCTACCGCAACCGCGCCTGTGGGTCCAGAGAGGGTCGGGATTTGCACCGATACCCCCTTGCGCCCCGTTCCGATTGCGTCTAATCACCCGCCCACCAACGGCGCTGCAGTAGCTCAGTGGTAGAGCACTCCCTTGGTAAGGGAGAGGTCGAGAGTTCAATCCTCTCTTGCAGCACCATCCATCCCCTTGATCTGAAAGAAGACCCCGGCCCTGAAGGGTTCAGTGGCCTCGAGAGATGGCCCTTCACGGTCGCGCGCAAATGGGCCTCGCGGCCCTGGGAGCCGCCATGCCTGCGGGGCAGACGCAGCTTGTTGGCGCATCTCGGACCCTTACGCCTGTCAGTGCGTGCCGTTCCGACACAGTCTTGTGGTTGGCATGGCGCCGCGAACCGGATATGCAGCACGGCAGCGAACATGGACCTGGGTGTGATCCCCGGGTGGCTCTTCCGGCCGCCGATCCGCCGGACAACCTGAACTGACACTCAGACCAGAACTCGACGCGCGGTCCGGGCGGCCGCGAGCCGATCAGGAAACCTTTGGATGATTTCACTTGATGCCTACCGCGCGCAGTGGTTCGGCAATGTCCGCGCCGATGTGCTGGCCGGGCTTGTCGTGGCGCTGGCGCTGATCCCCGAGGCGATTGCCTTTTCCATCATCGCGGGCGTGGACCCCAAGGTGGGGCTTTATGCCAGCTTCTCCATCGCCGTGCTGATCGCCTTTGTCGGCGGGCGGCCCGGCATGATCTCGGCCGCAACGGCCGCGACCGCTGTGCTGATGGTGACGCTGGTGCGGGACCATGGGCTGGAATACCTGCTGGCGGCGACCGTGCTGACCGGGGTGATCCAGATCGCCATGGGCCTGCTGCGTCTGGGCTTCGTGATGCGCTATGTGTCGAAATCGGTGATGACCGGCTTTGTCAACGCGCTGGCGATCCTGATCTTCATGGCGCAGCTGCCGGAACTGGACCCGACGAAGGTCACTTGGCTGACCTATGCGCTGGTAATGGCCAGCCTTGGCATCATCTACCTCTTTCCCTACCTCACAAAGGCCATCCCGTCGCCGCTCGTCACGATCATCGTACTGACCGCCCTGACGATGTATTTCGGCTGGGACGTCCGGACGGTGGGCGACATGGGGGCGCTGCCCGATACCCTGCCGGTCTTTCTGATCCCCGATGTGCCACTGACGCTGGAAACCATGTGGATCATCCTGCCCTATTCTCTGGCGATTGCCGTGGTGGGCCTTCTGGAAAGCCTGATGACGCAGAACCTGGTCGATGACCTGACCGACACCAAGTCCGACAGAAATCAGGAATGCATCGGCCAGGGGATCGCCAATACCGCGACCGGATTCATCGGAGGCATGGCGGGCTGTGCGATGATCGGTCAGTCGATGATCAACGTGAAATCCGGTGGGCGGGGACGGCTGTCGGCCTTCACTGCTGGGGCGGTGCTGCTGGTCCTGGTCGTCTTCCTTGGCGACTGGGTGGCGCAGATCCCGATGCCCGCACTGGTCGCGATCATGGTCATGGTCTCGATCGGCACCTTCTCGTGGTCGTCGATCAGGAACCTGCGGCGACATCCACGGTCGTCCTCGATCGTGATGATCGCGACGGTCGTGACCGTGGTCCATACCCACAACCTCGCCATCGGGGTTCTGGTGGGGGTGCTGCTCTCGGGCATCTTCTTTGCGGGCAAGATCGCGCAGCTGTTCAAGGTCACCTCCACCATTTCCAAGGACGGGCGCGAGCGGACCTATGTCGTCCAGGGCCAGTTGTTCTACGGTTCGGTCGAGGATTTCATGAGCGCCTTCGACTTCAAGGAAGCCCTGGACCGCGTCGTGATCGACGTATCGGCGGCGCATATCTGGGACATCTCGTCGGTGCAGGCGCTGGACATGGCGGTGTTGAAGTTTCGCCGCGACGGGGCCGAGGTCGAGGTCGTCGGCATGAACGAGGCCTCCGAGACCATCGTCGACCGGCTTGCCATCCATGACAAGCCGGGCGCGATGGACAAGTTGATGGCGCATTGAGGGGGATACGCGACATGGCACGGCAACAGAAGATCGTGGCGCTTGTCGATGGGTCCGTTTATTCCGCCAGCGTCTGCGACCATGCGGCCTGGATCGCCAGCCGCACCCGGGCGCCGGTGGAAGTGATCCATGTGCTGGGTCGCCGTGAGGCCGCGAACACGCATGACCATTCCGGCACCATCGCGCTTGGGGCGCGGACGGCCCTGATGGAGCAACTGGCCGAACTTGACGCACAACGCGCGAGGCTGATCAGCCACCGCGGCCGCGCCATCCTGGAGGATGCCTCGGCCCTGCTGGAAAAGGCCGGTGTGACCGAGGTGACAACCCGCCTGCGCCATGGCGACATCGTCGAGACCATCCCCGATCTGGAAGGTGACGCCCGGCTGATCCTGATCGGCAAGCGCGGCGAGGCGGCAGATTTCGCCAAGGGGCATCTGGGCTCGAATCTGGAACGCATCGTTCGCGCCAGCCACCAGCCTGTTTTCATCGCCTCGCGGACGTTCAGGCCGATCTCGAGAGTGCTGCTCGCCTTTGACGGAAGCGCAACCGCGAGGAAGGCCGTCGATCACATCATCCGAAGCCCGCTGTTCCAGGGATTGTCGGTGCATGTGGTGACTGTGGGCAGCCCCACGCCCGAGGGGGCACAGGGGCTTGCCGATGCGAAAGCGATGCTGAAGGCCGCCGGGATCGAGGCCGAGACATCAGTTCTGCCCGGCCAGCCCGAAACCGCCCTGGGCAAATTGGTGGACGAGGCGCAGGTCGACATGCTGGTCATGGGCGCCTACGGCCACGGCCGCATCCGCAGCCTGATCATCGGCTCTACCACCACCGCCATGATCCGCGCCTGCAAGGTGCCCGTCGTTCTGATACGGTAGAACTGGCAGAGCTGGGAAACGGTTGAACCTCTCCGCCGCGATCCGAGGCGCGCCGGAGCGTTCCGACAGCGCGGTGACCGCCTTGCACCGCACCAGGCAGCCCGGAGCCCGACTTGGGATATCAGGCGTCGGCCTTATGCGCCGCGCGGCCTTATGCGCCGCGCGGCCTATCGCGGCGGGCGATCCGCCGCGCGCACGGGCGCAAGGTTCATCAGCGGGCTTTGGTCCAGGACGGATGCGTCCGGGCAAAGGAACCGCCGTCGCCACTGCGAGGCGAGGCGAATACCCAGCAGGTAAGTGCCGACAAAAAGCGCAGCGAACCCCACAAAGGCGAGAAAGGCTGCAAGCGGACGGTCCCAAAGCCAGACGCCCGCAATGGCGGGAGTCGCCGCCATTGGAAGCAGGATCAGCGTCGACAGCGGATTGGTGATGTGACGTGCGGACCGTCCCGTCATGGTTATCTCGATTGCGCGCATCACCAGTTGGTGGAAATGCAGACGGTCCGGTTTCGTTGCGGAACGACCGCCCCTCCTGCGGCGATAGATCGCCAGGAAAGTATCCGCGATCGGCCAGAAGAAGATCAGCACCAGCGCCCAAGGCGTCAGATCGGGCACGCGATGCATCAGCGCAATGGCGAACCAGGCCAGGATATGGCCAAGGGAATAGGCGCCGGCGTCTCCGAGGAAGAGCCGCCCTTTCGGAAAGTTGAAACAGAGAAAGCCGAGAAGGGCGGCGGTGAGCAAGAGGTTGAGGTCGACCATGACCTGCGCACCACCGCGCGCCGCCACGGCGGCCATGGCCAGGGCTGCGATCGCCCCCACCCCTGCGGCAAGACCGTTCATTCCGTCAATCAGGTTGAAGCCGTTGCAGATGCCCGCCGTGGCAAAGAGCGTCAGCAAGATTGCGAACGGCACCCACTGAACCAGCGTATCAAGCCCCGGAACATCGACCCGCGGCAGCCAGACACCAAGCAGTCCGACGCAGATCAACGAAGAAAAGACCGCCGCAAGCAACCTCATGCGGGGGGAAACCGGCCAACCCAGATCCTCCAGGAACCCGGCGATGAAGACCGGGCCAAGCGAGAGCATGAAGAGCCCGAAACGCGGCGCCAGTTCGGGCTGGATCACGAACCCCATCGGCAGAAGGGCGACCAGCAAGGCCAGCCCACCGATGCGAGGGGTCGGCTGGCGATGTGCAGCCTGAATTGCGCCAAGGTCCGCGCGACGTACGACGAATTTCAGATGGTGACGCCGGGTCGCAAGGATGGCCCCACAAACCAGAACCGAGACCAGAAAAACGATGAGGATTTCAATCGAAATATGCAGATCTATCACTCGCCTCACCCCTTGATGAACCACCGCAGTATCAGACTGATCGCCAATCCCTGATACTTCCTCTTTGGGTTGTATTATTCCATCCTGAACAAGAGTGGAACTGCGCTTGCCGGGGCGCGCCGCTTTTTTAGGGTGGAGTGTTGCAACACCCGCCATCGACGCCCGAGACGGGACCGAAGGCGGACCGCCATGAAAAATGCAGGCGGCATGCCGCTGGCTGTCAGACCTGCCTTGCGCTGGGACCTGGCAGGTCTGCAAGTCCCCGTGGTCGGGGCCAGGATCGGTGGCGGCTCATGGCCGGGCCTTCATGCTTGCCGCACGGGCGACGGCAAAAACCAGGCTCTATCCCGCTTGGGACACCGAGCCGACAAGGTGGCCTTCTCCGATATCCCGCAGGATGACCCGCTCGGGCTCGTGACCGGGAGGATGCAGGGGGCTGGGAACCTCGGACGTGGCGCGGGGACGTGCCGCGCGCTTGTGCCCTGGGTCCGGGATCGGAACCGCCTCGATCAAGCGACGGGTGTACGGGTGCTGCGGGTTGCCGAAGATCTGCGCGCGGGTGCCCATCTCGACGATCTGGCCCAGATACATCACGGCCACCCGGTCCGAGATGTTGTCGACCACCGCCATGTCGTGGCTGATGAAGAGGTAGGACATGCCGAACTCTGCCTGCAGCGTCCGCAGAAGCTCCAGCACCCGGGCCTGGACCGAAACGTCCAGCGCGCTGACGCTTTCGTCGGCGATGATCAGGTCGGGTTGCAGCGCCAGCGCCCGGGCGATGCAGATGCGCTGGCGCTGGCCGCCCGAGAATTCGTGCGGATAGCGGTCAAGCTGCGAGGCCTCGAGCCCGACGCGCTGCATGAGGTCGCTGGCGCGGGTGCGTCGGCTGGCCGCATCGCCGATGTCGTGGATCAGCAAGGGCTCGGCGATCAGCTCGCCCACAGGCATCCGCGGGTTGAGCGCCGCCATCGGGTCCTGGAACACCATCTGAACCTTGCGGCGCAGGCCCTTCAGACCGGCGGGGTCCAACCCCTCCATCGCCTGACCGCCGATTTCGATCCGGCCCTGGTGCGGCGCCAGGCCGACCAGCGCCTTGGCGATGGTCGACTTGCCGCAGCCGGATTCGCCGACCAGCGCGAAGGTCTCGCCCTTGCGGATGTCGAAGCTGACATGTTCGACCGCATGGACATTCTGCTGGACCCGGCCCAGAAGCCCGCCGCGCAAGGGGTAGCGGACGACGACGTCGGTGAGCCGGGCGATGGGCGCGCCGGTGACGGGCGGGCGCGCCGCCCCCTGCCCCATGCGCGGCACGGCTGCAAGAAGCGCGCGAGTATAGTCGGCCTGGGGCCGGTCGAAGATGTCGATGGTCGGCGCCGTCTCGACCTGGCGGCCGTGGCGCATCACGATGACGCGGTCCGCCATCTCGGCCACCACGCCCATGTCATGGGTGATCAGGATGATCGCGGTGCCCATCTGTGCCTGCAGATCGCGAAGCAGGTCCAGCACCTCGCGCTGCACGGTCACGTCCAGCGCGGTGGTGGGTTCGTCGGCGATCAGCACCTCGGGGCGCAAGGCCAGCGCCATCGCGATCATCACCCGCTGCCGCATCCCGCCGGAGAGTTCGTGCGGATACTGGGTCATCCGCCGCTCGGGTTCGGACAGGCGGACGGCGCGGAGGGCCTCGACCGCACGATTGCGGGCCTCGGCCCGGCTGACGGGCTCATGCGCCCGGATTGCCTCGGCCAGTTGCGCGCCGACGGTCATCACCGGGTTCAGGCTGGTCATCGGCTCCTGGAAGATCATCGCGATCCGGTCGCCGCGGACGCTGCGCAGGGCGGGTTCGGAAAGCGCGGTCAGGTCCTGCTGCCCAAAGCGGATGCGCCCGCCTGTCACCCGGACGGCAGGTTGCGGCAGTAGGCCCATGATCGCCAGCGAGGTGATCGACTTGCCCGACCCGCTTTCCCCGGCGATGGCCAGCGTCTCGCCCTTCCGCAGTTCGAAGGACAGGTCCTGAACAAGGGGCTTCAAACCCTGTTCGGTGCGGGCGCTGATGCACAGCCCTTCGACCCGAAGGATGGTGTCCGGGGCGGTGGCCGCCCCGGAAGTCTGCATGGGCTCCGCAAGGGTCATTCGAAGACCGCGCGGGGGAAGTAGAAGCTGACGACCCAGTTCGGCATGTCGACGATTTCCGAGATACGAAGGTCGCCGCAGACCGAGCAGAGCATGTAGGCGTCCACCGCCGAGATGCCCTGTTGCCGGGTGAGCACGTCGATCATCCCGGAAACGGCGTCCCTGGCCGCCGTCATCAGGTCCGGCCCGACGCCCGTCGTCGCCTCATAGCCCTTGGCGTCAAGGTGCCGGGTCACCGGCCCCGGCGTGGTGAAGCGCGGGAACTTCAGCGGCTGGTCCTTCATCAGGTCCAGGGTAAGCACCACGTTCATCGGCGACTCGATGGCTGTCCCGCAGACCTCGCCATCGCCTTGCGCGGCATGGGTGTCGCCGACGCTGAAGAGCGCGCCCTCGACCTCGACCGGCAGGTAGAGCGTGACGCCCGCCGTCAGGTCGCGGATGTCGAGATTGCCGCCGACCCGGCGGGGCGGGACGACCGAGTGGTGGCCGGCCTCGGCCGGGGCGTTGCCGATGGTGCCGCTGAACGGCTTCAGCGGCACCCGTCCGGCGCTACCCCACATGGCAGGGGCCATGCTGTCGGGGTCATAGGACCACAGGCACAGCGCCGGGTCCTTGAACTGGTCGGCGAGCAGCCCGAAGCCGGGGATGTTCGCCGTCCAGCCGAATCCCTTGCCGTCGAAGGTCTTGGGCTGGAACCCCTCGAGCGTGACCTTCAGCACGTCGCCGGGTTTGGCACCCTCGACCCAAATCGGACCTGAGACCGGGTTGATCTTGCCGAAGTCGAGGTCGATCACGCTTTGCACGGTGGACGACGGGCCAAGCTGGCCCGCCGAGGAATCATGACAATGGAACTCGATGGTCGAGCCCGGGGCGACGCGCAGCGCGGGCGGCAGGGAATTGTCCCAGCCGAAATGATGCTGCGCGCCGTGGATCGTGTAGTCGCAGGCCTTGCACATTACTGTTTGACCCAGACGTAGTCGTAGTTGACCGGGATCGAGACCGGATCGACATACAGCGCATCCTCGCCGCCCATCCGTTCCGACTTCATCGTGTAGCGTTCCTCGTTGAAGACCGGGACCCAGGGGGCCTGTTCCATCACGCCCATGTAGACGTCGGACCAGGCTTTCAGCCGCTCTTCGGCCTTGGCCGGGTCGAACATGCTGTCGGCCTCGACGGCCTTGGCATCCAGCGCCTCGTCGCAGAACTTGGACCAGTTCCAGCCGCCCTCGGCCGCCCCGGCACAGCCGAGGATCGGGCCGTAGAAGTTCGACGGATCGGGGAAGTCCGCGATCCAGCCCATGCCGCCCGACCAGATCATCGGGGCCGTGCCCGCGCCGCCGGCCTCGATCACGTTGGCCTGGGCGAGGTTCTGGATGTTCGCGGTGATCCCGATGGCCGCGAGGTCCTGCTGGATCGCCTGCGCAATCCTCGGGTTCGGGTCGGTGTTCATCACGTAAAGCTCGGTCTCGAAGCCGTCCGCAAGCCCCGCCTCGGCCAGAAGCGCCTTGGCGCCTTCCGGGTCGTAGGGGTAGCCCGCATAACCCTCGGTATAGCCGGGCATCGAGGGCGGCAGCGGCTGGGTCGCGGGGATGGCGCGGCCGTTGATGATCTGGGTGATCCGCTCCTTGTTGATCGCCATGTTGACGGCCTTGCGCACCTCGACCTTGTCGAAGGGCGGGGTGGTGACGTTCAGCGTGATATAGCCGGTGTGCAGCTGCCCGCCCTGCACCACGCGCGCGGCCTGGGCCGGATCGCCCATCACCTCGGTGAACTTGGCGGGCGGGATGCCGTCGCCGGGGACGTCGACCTCGCCGTTCTGCAGGCGCAGAAGGGCCACGACCGGCTCTTGCCCGACCTCGAACACGATGGAGTCAAGGAACGGCACACCCGGCCGCCAGTAGTCGGCGTTCTTCTCGAACACCAGGCGCTGGCCCAGTGTCCATTCCGCGAGCTTGTAGGCCCCCGTTCCGACCGGCTTCTTGCCGAAATCGGCGCCCGCCTCGTCCACCGCTTCCTTCGGCACGACGGAGGCGAAGTTCAGCGCCATGACGTGCAGGAAGGTCGCGTCCGGGCGCGAGAGCGTGATCTTCACGGTCGAGGGATCGACGACTTCGACCCCCGAAAGCCCGCCCGGCCCGGCGTTCTCGAACCCCGCAATGGCGCCGAAGAAGCCCGCGCCCGGAGACTGGGTTTCCGGGTTGGTCACGCGGTCGAGCGAATATTTCACGTCCTCGGCCGTCATCTCGCGCCCGTTGTGGAACTTGACCCCGGCGCGCAGCTTGAAGGTGTAGACCAGGCCGTCCGGCGAGATTTCATAGCTTTCCGCCAGACCCGGGCGCAGTTCGGTGGTGCCGGGGACATAGTCCATCAGCCCGTCGAACAGCGACTTGATCATCGACCAGTTCTGCCAGTCGTAGCCGATGGCCGGGTCCAGGGTGGCCACATCGTCCTTGTAGGTGATGGTGATGGAGCCGCCGGGCTTCGCGGCCGGGTCGGGCGTGTAGTCCTGCGCGACGGCCGGAAGGGCCAGCGCCAGCATGACGGCGGTAGAGGCGAGCAGTTTCTTCATTGTCTCTCTCCTGTTGGGTTAGCGAAGTTTGATCCGGGGATCGATGAAGGGCGCGATGAGGTCAGCCAGCAGGTTCCCCAGCACGATGGCGCAGGCCGAGACCAGCGTGACGCCCATGATGATCGGAATGTCGACGCGCTGGATTGCCTGCCAGGCCAGCTGGCCGATGCCGGGCCAGCCGAAGACGGATTCCACGACGACGATCCCGCCCATGAAGATGCCGATGTCGATGCCGATCATCGCGACAACCGGCAGGATCGCGTTCGGCAGCGCATGGCGCAGGACGATCCGGCCACGGCTCAGCCCCTTGGCCCGGGCGGTGCGGATGAAGTCGGCGCGCAACACGTCGATCATGCTGGAGCGCATCATGCGGCTGTACCACCCAGAGCCCAGGATCCCCAGGGTGACGGCCGGCAGGACGAGGTGCGCGAAGGTCCCGTAGCCGCCGATCGGGAACCAGCCGAGCTTCACGGCGAAGACGTAAAGCAGCAGCAGGCTGACCACGAACTGCGGGGCCGAGACGGTGACGAATGAGGTGACCATCAGCGTCTGGTCCAGCGCCCTGCCCCGCCAGAGCGCGGCGAGGATTCCCATCGTCAGGCCAAGCAGAAGCTCGCAGAAGATCGCGCCGACCATCAGGAGGAGCGTGGCCGGAAGGCGGGACAGGATCAACTCGGCCACCTCGGTCTTTTGCAGGTAGCTGCGGCCCATGTCGCCTTGCAGAAGCGCGCCCATGTAGCGGGCATATTGCACGACGAAGGGCTTATCGAGACCGAGTTGCTCGCGGATGTTCTCGACCGTCTCTGCCGTGGCGGCGCGGCCGGCGATCTGGCGGACCGGGTCGGCGGGCAGGACGTAGAGCAGGAAGAAGGTGATGAAGCTGACGCCGAGGAGGATCAGCGCGGCCTGGATCAGGCGGCGGAGGAGATAGGCGGCCATCTAGTCGCGCCCCCGTTGCGTCGGGTCGAGCACATCGCGCAGCGCATCGCCGACCAGGTTGAAGGCGAGCGCCAGCAGGATGATCGCGGCGCCGGGGATGAAGACCAGCCAGGGCGCGGTCTGGAAATAGGTCTGGTTCTCGAAGATGATGTTGCCCCAGCTGGCCGTGGGCGGCTGCACGCCGATCCCCAGGAAGGAGAGCGTTGCCTCCAGAAGGACGGTCGTCGAGATCCCCAGCGTGCCCCAGACGATGATCGTGGGCAGCAGGTGCGGCAGGATGTGGCGGAAGAGGATGCGGCTTGTGCTGGCGCCCAGCGTCCGCTCGGCCGCGATGAAGTCGCGCGTCGCCAGCGACGAAGTCTCGGTATAGATCACCCGCGCGGTCTGCACCCAGTTCACCAGCGCGATGACCATGGCGACGATCCAGAGCGAGGGCTGGAAGATCGCGGCCAGGCAGATCGCCAGCAGAAGTGCGGGGAAGGCCATCATCAGGTCGGTAAAGCGCATCAGGATTCCGCCGATCCAGCCGCGGAAGAACCCGGCGGTGATGCCGACCAGCGTGCCGATCACCAGCGCCAGCCCGTTGGCCACCACCCCGATGATCAGCGAGGTCTGCGCGCCATAAAGGATGCGGCTGAAGAGGTCGCGGCCCAGTAGGTCGGTGCCCAGCAGGAACTTGCCGTCGGGCGGCATTGGCGCGCCTTCCAGCGTGAGCCCGTCGAACATCTGGTCATTTGGGTCGAAGGGCGCGATCAAGGGCGCAAAGACGGCCCCGGTGACCACCAGCAGAATGATCGCCAGTCCGAACAGCGCCAGTTTGCGCCGCATCAGCCGCGCAAAGGCCCCCTGCGGGGTGGGTTCAGCCACGCTCAGATCGGTCATCCGCCCCCCCTTGCGCCGCGACGATCCGCGCCGCCGCATCCTCGAAACTGATCCGCCAGGCCATCGCCATCTGGCGCAGCTGGGCATAGGCCTCGGCCTCGGACTTGCCGCGCGCGGCCAGCAGCGTCACCGCGCGGACCACCGTCTGGCGTTCGTCCAGCCGCCGCCGCAGATCGGCGATCTCGGCCGCCAGCGCCTTTTGCGCGTCGAAGGCATCCCGCGCGATCAAGAGCGCCGAATAGGCCCCGTTGTCGCCCACCGGCTTCAGCAGTTGCGCGTGCGAGCCCGCCTTCAGCGACCATTCGATCCGCCCCGGCGCCTCGGACCCGATGAGCGCGATCATCGGGATCGGCGGTTGGCCTGTCTCCCAGGGGAACATCCCGTCATGGCTCATGTCGGCGTCGAAGAAGATGTAGTCGGCCGCCAGCGCCTCGGGCCCCAGCTCCGGCCAGGCCTGGGTGACCTGCAACCCGATGGCCGTGAGCTGCCGGGTCAGCGCCTGGACGGTCGGATGCGGACGGTGCAGGATGATCGCCTGCGCGCCGCCGAGGTTCGGGATGCGAATCGCCCGGCGCTTCATTTCACCACCTTCAGCAGCGGCGCGACGGCAGACCGGCTGCGCGTCAGGTAGGGGTCGCCCGCCACCGCGTCCCACCGCTTCAACGCCTTGAATGCACCGCCCTCGACACGCGCGATGATGACCGGCAGCACCGTGTGATGCGTCTCGGGGTCCACGATGCCGGCGCGGTCGGCAAGAAGCTGCGACAGCGGCCAGTGTTCGGCCCCGTCGCGGCCCGCGAGAAGCCGCGCCAGCTCCCTCACCGCAGAGAACGCCGCCGCCTCGTGCGAAGAGCCGAAGTTCCCCGCCCCCGGCCATCCCGGCACACCGCGGAAATAGGGGCCGGCCGCGACCAGCCCCTCGGCCGCCTGCCCAAGCGCGGGCAGTTCGCATTCGGTCAGGTTGCAGGACAGGACCGGGCAGTTTTCCGGCCTGAACGCCGCATCCTCCTGCCCCAGGGCGCGATAGGCCGCCATGAATTCGTAGGAGGACGGGCCGATCAGGGAATTCAGGATGAAATCCGGCCGGGCAAAGCGCAGCTCCTCGATCATCCGGCCCACTTCGCGCGATCCGATGGGCAGATAGCGTTCGCCCAGCACCTCGCCCCCCGCAGCCGTGATCCGCTCGCGCGCCAGGCGGTTCATCTCCCAGCCCCAGATGTAGTTCGAGCCCGTCAGATAAGCGCGCCGACCATGCGTCGGCATGACCCAGTCGAGAAGCGGCAACAGGTGCTGGTTCGGGCAGGCATGGGTATAGACAACGTGGTCGGAGGCCTCGAATCCCTCATAAGGGACGGCATACCAGAGGGTGCCGCCGAATTTCTCGACCGTCGGAATCACTTCCTTGCGGCTCCACGACGTGATGCAGCCCACCACATGCCGCGCCCCGGTGTCGCGCAGGATTTCCTCACACAGCGGGCCATAGGCGTCGATGTTGCCACCGGGATCGCGTTCGACCGGCACGAAACTGAGGTCCAGCGCCGGATCGGCGTTGATCTGCGCGATGGCCGCCAGCGCACCAGACCTGCACGCCTCGGAGATCAGCGAATAGCTGCCCGACCGCGACAGGAGGAGACCCAGCTTGATCTGCCGTTTCAACGCCTTCTCCGAACGTAAAAAGGCCTTGTCGCAGACGGATCGTCGTCTGCGCGCAAGGCCCGAGTGCCACGTGACTGTTCTGCGATTTCACCCGCGACGATATGCGAGCCCTGCCGTCCGTCAAGACCTCTCGTTGGCTTTCGACACCGGAAAAGCGCGCATCTGGCCCAAGTGACCAAATTCCGGGCAGCTTCCGGGGCCGCGGGAATGTGACGTCGGCAAGGTCCGCCGGCCCAGCCTGGCCACCGCGACAACCTGGTAAGAAAAACTGACCAGAAACGCTTGCTATCGGAAACGTGAGACTTATAGTTCCCGGACCGTCGCCGCGGGAGGCGGAGGCGCAACTGGGAGGACACACGATGAACAACAGCGAAGACCCCCGGCAGCTTTCACGCCGGTCGTTCCTGAGGAAAGGTGCATTGGGGGGCACCGTTGCGGCCGCTTCGACGCTGGCCGCCCCTGCCGTGCTTGCTCAATCGCCCATCGTCGTCAAGATGCAGACGTCCTGGCCTGCGTCCGACATCTGGCAGGAATTCGCGGCAGACTATGCCACGCGGGTGCAGGAAATGTCGGGCGGGCGCCTGACGATCGACCTGCTGCCCGCCGGTGCGGTCGTCGGGGCCTTCCAGGTGATGGATGCGGTCAATGACGGCGTGCTCGACGCGGCCCATTCGGTTTCGGCCTATTGGTACGGCAAGAACAAGGCCGCCTCGCTGTTCGGGACCGGCCCGGTGTTCGGCGCCTCGTCGCCGGCGATGCTGGCCTGGTTCTACCAGGGCGGCGGGGCCGAGCTGTACCGCGAGCTGACCCAGGACGTGATGGGCCTGAACATCTATGGCTTCCTCGGCTTCCCGATGTTCGCGCAGCCCTTCGGCTGGTTCAAGAATCCGGTGAACGGCGTGGCCGACATCCAGGGCTTCAAGTACCGTACCGTGGGTCTGGCGGCCGATCTGTTCCAGTCGATGGGCATGTCGGTGTCGCAGCTTCCCGGCGGCGAGATCGTCCCGGCGATGGAACGCGGCGTCATCGACGCGTTCGAGTTCAACAACCCGACCTCGGACAGCCGTTTCGGCGCGCCGGACGTGGCCAAGAACTACTATCTGTCGTCCTATCACCAGGCGGCCGAGCAGTTCGAGTTCCTGTTCAACAAGGACTTTTTCGACGACCTGCCGCCGGACCTGCAGGCGATCCTGAAATACGGGGTCGAGGCCTCGGCCACGGCGAACACCTCCAAGGCGATGCGGGTCTATTCCGAGGACCTGCAGAAGCTGCAGAACGAGGCCGGCGTGACGGTCCTGCGGACCCCGAAAGAGATCCTCGACGCGCAGATCAAGGCCTGGTCGGAGATCATGCCCTCGCTTGAAGCCGATCCGATGTTCAAGAGGATCGTCGACAGCCAGCGCGCCTGGGCCGAGCAGGTCGCCTTCTACGAGCTGATGAACGCCCCGGACTATGCGCTTGCCTACGAGCACTTCTTCCCCGGCAAGCTGAAGCTCTGAGCCCTCGACAAGACAAGATCAGCCCGGCGGACCATCAGGTGCGCCGGGCATACCGGCGGGAGTGGGCAACCATAGGGGGGGACGCCTTGTTACGCTACATCAAATTCGCCGACAGCCTGTCGGCAGCCTTTGGCAAGGCTTTCGCCTGGCTGATCGTTCTGATGACCTTCGGAACATCCTACGAGGTCTTCGCGCGCTACCTGTTCAACCATCCGACGCCCTGGGCCTTCGACGTGTCGTTCATCATGTACGGCACGATGTTCATGATGGCCGGCGCCTATGCCCTGTCGCGCGGACAGCATGTCCGGGGCGATTTCGTCTATCGGAACTGGCAGCCGCGCACCCAGGCCAAGGTCGATCTGGTGCTGTATTTCCTGTTCTTCTTCCCGGGTATCCTGGCCCTGGTCTTCACCGGCTGGAAATATGCCGGTCGCAGCTGGAGCTATGGCGAGGTTTCGGTCAACAGCCCGGCCGGGATCCCGATCTTCCAGTTCAAGTCCGTGATGGTCGCTGCCGGACTTCTGCTGCTGTTTCAGGGCGTCGCCCAGGTCTTTCGCTGCATCATCGCCATCCGCACCAACAGCTGGATCGAGGCCGAGGAAGACGTGATGGAAACCGAAGACATCCTCATCAAGAAGGCACATGATGCCGAAACCGGAGGCCACATATGAGTGACCCACAAGTGGCCCTGCTGATGCTGGGCCTCTTCATCATGATGGTGTTTCTGGGCTTCCCGATCGCCTTCACCCTGATGGCCATGGGCATCGGCTTCGGCTATTTCGCCTATTTCGAACCCGACCGGATGTGGCGCGCCTTCAACCGGCTGGACGAGACCGCAAGCTGGTGGGACAGCACAACGCTGTGGTTCGAGGGGCTGCTGAACAACCGCATCTTCGACCTGTTCGTCAACCAGACCTACACCGTGATGAGCAACGAGGTACTGACGGCGATCCCGCTGTTCCTGTTCATGGGCTACATCATCGAACGCGCGAACATCGTCGGCAAGCTGTTCGGCACGCTGAACATCGCGGCGCGGAACATGCCGGGTTCGATGGGCGTCGCGGCGCTGGTGACCTGCGCGCTGTTCGCCACGGCGACCGGGATCGTCGGCGCGGTGGTGACGCTGATGGGCCTTCTGGCCCTGCCGCAGATGTTGAAGGCGCGCTACAACCCTTCGTTCGCTGCGGGCATCATCTGCGCGGGCGGCACGCTGGGGATCCTGATCCCGCCGTCGATCATGCTGATCGTCTACGCGGCAGCCTCGGGCGTGTCGATCGTGCGGCTTTACGCCGGCGCGATGCTTCCGGGCCTGACGCTGGTCGGTCTGTACCTGATCTACGTCATCGGCCGGTCGATCCTGCAGCCTTCTGTCGCTCCCAAGCCGACTGCTGAGGAAGTGCCGGACGTGCCGATGGGCAAACTTCTGTACATGATCCTGACCTCGTTCCTGCCGCTGGCCTTCCTGATCCTGGCGGTGCTCGGCTCGATCCTGTTCGGCCTGGCCACCCCGACCGAGGCCGCGGCCATCGGCGCGCTGGGGGGGATCGTCCTGGCGATCGTCTACCGCGCCATGACCTGGGAGCGGCTGCGGGAATCGACCTATCTGACGGTGCGGACCACGGCGATGGTCTGCTGGCTTTTCGTCGGCTCGTATGTGTTCTCGTCGGTGTTCTCCTACCTCGGCGGAGAGCAGATCATCGCCGATTTCGTCAAGGGCCTCAGCCTTGAACCGTGGCAGTTCCTGATCCTGGCGCAGCTGATTATCTTCCTCTTGGGCTGGCCGCTGGAATGGTCCGAGATCATCATCATCTTCGTACCGATCTTCCTGCCGCTGCTGCCGCTGTTCGGGATCGATCCGCTGTTCTTCGGCATCCTCGTCGCGTTGAACCTGCAGACCTCGTTCCTGACCCCGCCCATGGCGATGAGCGCCTATTACCTCAAGGGGATCGCGCCGCCCGAGGTGCAGCTGACCGACATCTTCCGCGGGACGCTGCCCTTCGTCTTCATGGTCTTCCTCAGCATGGTGATGATGTATCTCTTCCCCGAGATCGTCTTCTACCTGCCGGATCAGATCTATGGGACAAACTGATCCCCGCCCCCTCGCCCCGGCGCGCGCCGGGGCGATCCAGGCCCTCCCCGCGCGCGAATTGCGCGACCGCATCGCGCGGGGCGAGCTGAAGGCAGCCGAGGTAGCCGAGGCCTTCCTGCAGGCCATCGCCGCCCGCGACGGCGAGATCCAGGCCTTTGCCTGGCATGACCCGGCCTTCGTCCGCCACCAGGCGGCCGAGCTGGACCGGCTGCGCATGTTCGGCCGTCCGTTGGGGCGACTGCACGGTGTGCCGGTGGCGCTGAAGGATATCATCGACACCGCCCGCATCCCCACGGGGAACGGCACCGCGCTGGATGCCGGGCGTGTTCCCCAGGCCGACGCCTGGATCGTCGCGCGGCTGAAGGCCGAGGGTGCGGTGCTGATGGGCAAGACCGTCACGACCGAGCTTGCTTTCATGCACCCGGGCCCGACCCGGAACCCGGCGAACCCCGCCCATACGCCGGGCGGTTCGTCCTCGGGCTCGGCCGCGGCGGTCGCGGCGGGCATGGTGCCGCTGGCGATCGGCACGCAGACCGGGGGCTCGGTCATCCGGCCCGCGGCCTTTTGCGGTGTGACCGGGTTCAAGCCCACGTTCGGCGCGATCCCGCGGACGGGCATCCTGCGCCAGTCGCAAACGCTGGACACGGTTGGCGTGTTTGCCCGCGACACCGAGGACGCCGCCCTTCTGGCCGAGGTCCTGTTCGGCCATGACCCAGCCGATCCTGCAACGCGGCCCGGGCCGTTGCCCCGGCTGGCCGAGATCGCGGCAAGCCGGGTCCCGGTGACGCCGACCTTCGCCTTCGTGCGGATGCCGGGCTTCGAGGCCGCCGATCCCGACATGGTCGCGGCCTTCGGCGAACTGACGGCCCTGCTGGGAGAGCAGTGCTTCGAGGCTCCCTTGCCCCCGGCCTATGACGATGCCGCAAGACTGCGCGAGCGGATCAACTTCGCCGAGATGGCCCATGCCTACCACCGCTACGACCGGCCTGAGGTGGATCTCGCCCCCGTGACGCGGTCCGCCCTGGAGGCGGGGCGCGCCGTGACCGCAGGCGACTATCTGGCGGCGCTGGACTGGCAGACCGTGCTGCGGGCTGGTGTGGACGAGATCCTGGAACGCTGCGATGCGATCCTGTGCCCGGCAGCTTTGGGACCGGCGCCCGAGGGGCTGTCCTCGACCGGGTCCAGCATCTTCAACGGCTTGTGGACCTATCTGGGCCTGCCCGCGATCACGCTGCCGCTGCTTGAAGCGTCAAACGGCCTGCCGATGGGGGTCCAGCTTGTGGGCCGCCGCGACGATGATGCCCGCCTGCTGCGCACCGCGCGCTGGCTGAGCGACCACCTTGCGCAAGGAGACGAGTGACATGACGGAACTACTGCTCAGGGTGCTGGCCTTCGGCACGCTGGTCGCCTTCCTCGCGATCCTCTGGGTCTGGGTGCCCCGGGTGGACCTGGCCGTGATCCTGGGGGTGACGATCGTTCTGGCCGGGATCGACCTGTTCCTGACGTCGAAAAGCGGCTGATCGCGCAAGGCGCCAGCCGCCAAGATGGACCCGGCGGGGCTTCCGCCGGGAGCCTGGGTCAGGCCGCAAGGTCTGCGGGCCAGTCCGAGCTGTCCCACCGCAGCCCCGGGACGTAGCGAGCCGAGACCTTGCCCTCCTTCAATGCGAAAAGGTGTAGCCAGCCGTTGTCGAAAAGCTGCCGCACCCCGTCATGCTTGCGCAGGATGGCGGACATCGCCTCGACCGGGGCCTCGACCATGACGGAAAGCCGCAGCGCCTCATGTGCGGGGGTCGCGCCGTCGTGGACCGTCTGCCAGGGCAGACCGGGGCGCAGGCGGCCGCCGTTGCCCTCGACCACGCCGATGCCGCCGACGACATTGTGGATCAGCTTGTTGCCACCGCCAAAAACCTGCGGCGCGACGGTCGATCCGTAATATTGCAGGCTGATCCAGCTGGCGACCACGACCGGGGCGGTCAGGATCAGTTCCAGCGTGGCGAAGTCTTTGTCCTGGGTCCAGTCATAGCTGTGCAGGAAGGCCCTGCCCTGCAGGTCGCGGCCGGTGGTCACCTGCCGGGGCGCAGCCATGAAGGCCGCGCAGCCGGCAAGACCCCATTCCGGGCGGACCTCGGCCCAGTCGGTCGCGCGCGCGGGCAGGGTCGCGGCCGTGGCGCCGGGCAGCCGCAGCGCACGTTCGGTGCGGGCCTGAACCGCGGCGGCGGCGAGCCATGCCTCGGCCCGTTGCAGATCTGCAGCGTGGTCGGGGGCGGGCGTATCGCGGTACAGCGTCACCCGGTCCGTCACCGTGTCATGGAGACCCGCAACAAAGAGTGTGGCTTCGGGCAGGGTCAGGCCCAGGGCCGGAAGCCCCGCACGGGTTTCGGGGTCGTTCAGCAGCGCAGCAAGGAGCCGGGACGAGACCTCGCCGGTCTGGCCGCAGCAGGCGCCGCAGTGATAGGCGCTTTCATGCGGGTTGTTCGCGACCTGCGCACCGTGGCCGATCAGCAGGACCAGCCGGGCGTGACCCTCGGTCAGGCTCATCGCCCGCAGGACGGCCGCGGCCGTCTGCGCCTTCTGCTCAGGCGTCAAGCTGCCCTCGATCCGGGGCATCGGCGCGGGTGTCAGGCCCCTTTCCCCCAAGCCCAGCGCGTCGCGCACCAGCTTGCCGCCATAGGCCGGACCTGCGGCCTCGACAAAGGCGAAGGAGGAGACGGCCGCCTGCCGGAACCGGCCCCAGGCGCGTTTGGCCCGGGTCTTGATCCGGGTTTCGGCCTCTTGTGCCGCGTCGCCGTGGCTGGTTGAGGTCAGCGCAGGGTTCAGCAGCGCGGGGAGGTGGACCTGAAGTTCGTCGGTGCCCGCAGGCCGGTGGGCGATGGGCAGGCCGAAGAACCCGGCGAAGCCGAGCGTCTCGATCCCCTGATCCTGGCCTTCCAGAGCGCGGCGCAGGACCTCGGAGCGGACGTCGATGCAGAAGGCGGCCTGCAGGGCGGGCGGGCCGGTCCGGGCGACGGGGCCAGAGAGAAGCGCAGCCAACTTGCGCTGGTGGGCGCGCTCGGCGGCCTCTTGCAGGACGGCATCCAGCGCCTGGTCGGGAGAAGGCAGGACGGGCGCGGCATGGGCGGCGACGGTCGCCTGCCAGTCGGCGGCGACCTGCGGGGCATGGGCGAGAAGCGCCTCTTCCCAGACCAGCCGGATCGCCAGCAGGTCGGTCAGCGTGGCATCGGTCCCCCCGTTCAGTTCGGCCTGCCACAAAAGCCAGCGCGCATGCATCGGCCAGCCGCCAAGGTCGACGAGCAGCCGGTGGAAAGCGGTCTCGGCGGCCTCGGGTGTCAGGCCCAGCCGCTCGGCCGCGCGCAGGACGGCGCGGTCGGCGGTGTCGGGGGCCTTGGCCACATGGGCGCAGAACCCGGTCAGGCCGGCGATTTCCGGCGTCAGGTCATGCGTCGCCCATTCCCGCCAGGCGGCGAAAGCCCCGTGGCCCGGCCGCGGCGTCCAAAGCGCCTGGCCCCGGTCGAAATAGCCCGCGGCCCAGAGGCCGAAGCTGCGCTCGATCACGGCGGGCCAGTCGGTGCCGGTCGCCTTTGCCGCGAGGTCGGCCACGGTCGGCAGCGCCTGCGGCCGGGGGCCTGGGGTCTGCATCCGGGCCTTGAGCCAGGCCAGGTCGCGCGGCTTGACCGGCGAGGGCGAGGCGATCAGCGCGGCGGCGAGGTCGTCGTCGCTGATCTCTCCCGCCGTCACCTTCGCGACCAGTTCGGCGCGCGGCTGCGTCAGGCCCACGCCCGCGACCCGGGCCAGCCGGGCCGAGGCCGTGGCGAGGTCCTCGCCGGTCTGGCCAAGGAAGGGATTGACCGCGACGGTCGCATCCAGCGGGAAGGCGGGCGGGATGGCGCGGGCGGCGGCCTCGGCGGCCTGCAGAAGCTGCGAGGCAAGCGAGGGGGCGATCTGGCTGTGCTTGAGGAACATCTTGGCCTCCGTCAGGTCAGGATTTGGGGGCAGCCCGGAAGCCGCCGATCATGCGGTCCAGAAGCGCGTTGAGATACAGGCCGTTGGCAAGATGCACCCGCAGCCCGGCGGTCGACGGGTGGTGCGCCCAAAGCGGGAACAGCGCCTGGGCAAAGGCGACAAGCCCGAAGGACAGGACCGCCAGCACGATCAGCGCCCATTCCAGCGGGCCTGCGACCGGCGCAGCGGGCAGCGACGGCCCCCATATGAGCTGGGCCAGGACCTGGAAGCTGAAATAGGCCAGCGCGGCGGCGGTGGAGGCGACTACGGTCCGCCGGGTCAGCGCCCCGGGCGCGGCGTCGGCCAGGCCCTGTGCGATCAGGTAGGAGACGCCGAAGATCAACATCGTCCCCAGCGCCAGCGCCTGCGGCGACTTTTCCCCCACCAGCGCCGAGAAACCCGCCGCCACGGCGATGTAAAGGGCCAGCGCCAGCGCAAAGGACCGCGCCACCGCCGACAGTCCGGGAACGGCCACCGGGCCGGGCTTGCGGATCGCGTTCACCGCCCGCACCGCCGTGCCCGAGGACAGGAAGGCATGCGCCTTGTACAGCGAATGTGCCACGATATGCAGCAGCGCCAGCGCCCAGAGGCCAAGGCCGCATTGCAGGATCATGAAGCCCATCTGCGCCACGGTGGACCAGGCCAGCGCCGTCTTGACCGCGCTTTGCGTCAGCATCACCAGCGCCCCGAACAGCGCCGTCAGCCCGCCGATCGCCACCAGCGCCGCCATCGCTCCCGCGCTGTGCTGCACCAGGCCGGAGATGGTGATCAGGAGCACCCCGCCCGAGTTGATGATCCCCGCATGCAGCAGGGCAGAGACGGGGGTCGGGGCCTCCATCACCTCGGTCAGCCAGCCGTGCAGCGGGAAGGCGGCGGTCTTCAGTGTGGCGGCAAGGACGATCAGCGCCACGGCGAGCTGTGCCAGTGGGGGCAATGTCGGGACGGCTGTCAGGGCGGCGATGTCCAGTGTCCCGAAGGACTGCCAGAGGAGGACGGCTGCCAGGATCAGCGCCAGGTCGCCCGCGCCCCAGACGCGGATGAACTTGGCCGCCGCCCGCTGCGCCTCGGGCCGGTCGGGGTAGAAAAGGAGGAGCTGCCGCAGGATCAGCCCGGTCGCCACGAAAGCGAGGACCAGGACCGGGAAGCTGGCCGCCTGGACCAGCAACAACACGGCGGCGATGGCAGCGAGGGTCAGGCCGTGGAACCGACCCTCCCGCGCCTCGCCGTCGAAGTAGCGGCGGGAGTAGCGGGTGACGACCCAGCCGACGAAGGCCACCAAGAGCGCCATGGTCAGGCTGATCGCATCCAGCCGCACCAGCGCCAGGCCGTTCAGCGCCAGCACCTGCGGGCCGGTCAGCCAAATCTGCGCCAGACCGGCGAGGCCCAGCGCCAGGGCGGAAAGGCTGGCCCCCTCGGCCAGTTGCGGCAGGCGGCCGGGGCGGCGGCCGGGATGCAGGGCAAAGGGCACGGCGGCGGCCAGAAGCAGCAGCGGGGCAAGGGGCAGGAGCGTCATCGCGGTCTCCGTGATCGGGGTCAAAGGCGATGTAGCGCTTGCCGGGATTTCAGAAAATTACATATAATGCGGGTAATCGTTCGATTGGATGGAATGATGGCCCAGCTGAACCTGCACCACCTGCGCCTGTTCCGGGCGGTCGCCAGCGACGGCACCCTGACCGGCGCGGCGCGGGGGTTGAACCTGTCGCAATCGGCCTTGTCGACGCAGCTCAAGGCACTGGAGGCCGCGCTGGGGCAGGACCTGTTCGAGCGGCGCGGTCGGGGTCTGGTGCTGACCGAGGCGGGGCGGATCGCGCTGGACCATGCCGAGGCGATCTTCCGCACCGCCGACGACCTGACCGCCACGCTGCGCGACACCGGCCGGGCGCGGCGGGCCTTGCGGGTGGGCGCCCTGGCCACCCTGTCGCGCAATTTCCAGATGCAGTTCCTGCGGCCCCTGATCGGGCGGGCGGATGTCGAGGTGATCCTGCGATCCGGCTCACAGGATGAGCTCTTGCGGGGGCTGGAGGGGCTGGCGCTGGATGTGGTGCTGACCAACCTTGCCCCGGCGCGGGATGCGGCGAGCCATTGGCTGGTGCACCGGCTGGACGAACAGCCGGTGGGGCTGATCGGCACGCCCCAGCGGGTTGGGCCGGGGCCGTGGGACCTGCGCGACCTGCTGGCGACGCAGCCCCTGATCCTGCCGACGCGGGAAACCGCCCTGCGCTCGGCCTTCGATGCGCTGCTCGCGCGGCTGGGGGTCGCCCCGGTCCTGGCGGCCGAGGTGGACGATATGGCAATGATCCGCCTGCTGACCCGGGCGGATGCCGGGCTGGCGATCATCCCGCCGATCGTCGTGCGCGACGAGCTGCAATCGGGCAGCCTGATCGAGGCCGCCCGGCTGGAGGGCATCGGCGAGACCTTCTTCGCCGTCACCCGCCAGCGCCGCTTTCCCAATCCCCTGCTGGCCGAGGTCCTGCCCGCCTGACGCCGGCCGATGGCTGCCAGGCACCAGCCTCAGCGCCAATCCGCCGCATGACACGACCGCGTGAGGCGGTGCGGGGTGGCTTGCGTGGCGCGCGGCGAGGGGTGAGAGTGACGGAAACCTGACTGGAGGCCCCGATGACCCCGCTGTCCCGCCGCTCTGCCCTGTTCACGCTGGCCGCGACGCTGGCCGCAGCCACCTTGCGCCCCGCTCTGGCCGAGGCCGCCACGCCGATCCGGGTCGCGAAGGACCCCAATTGCGGCTGCTGCGGCGCCTGGGTGGAGATCCTGGAGAGCCAGGGCTTCGCCGCCACCATCGAGGAGATGGAGCCGGGCGCGCTGCAGGACCACAAGCTGGCCAGCGGCATCCCGGCCGCGATGGCCTCGTGCCACACGGCGCATGTCGAGGGCTATGCGATCGAGGGCCACGTCCCCCCCGCCGACATCCGCCGCCTCCTGGCCGAGCGGCCCGAGGCGATTGGCCTGGCCGTGCCGGGGATGCCCTGGGGCTCGCCGGGCATGGGGCCGGAGGCGGAGCGGGAGGCCTATGAAGTCCACCTGATCCGGCGCGACGGCACGACCGAGGTCTTCACCAGCTACGCCGCCGCCTAATAGTTCCCCGGCGGGTCCGAGGCCGGGAAGGATTCGTCGGACTGCTCGTCCACGATGCTCCAGGTCTTGGGCGGGAATTTCATGGCCTTGCGGCCAGCGGGGCGCACCTCGCAGGCGCGGGCGGCCAGGACTTCGGCCTCGGCCTGCAACCAGTGCTGCAGGGCGCGGCCGTCCGGGCAGCCTTCGTCATGCCAAAGCTGCCAGGCGCGCAAGCGGATGTCGTCGTCCATGGCGGTGCCCCCTTTGCAGTTGAAACTGGGGGCGGCGCCAAAGGTTCCCGGCCTGGATCAGCCTTGCGCCAATGGCCAAAGTCGCAGGCGGATCTGCTTTTCCACCTCCAGCACGACCAGCGAACCAGCCCCGATCAGGACGATCAGCACCCCATCGGCCAAGGGCACGGATCGGGTGCCCAGCAACGCCTGGAACGGCGGCAGGTAGGTCACGGCGAACTGCGCGGCGGTGATCGCCAGGACGACGATCCAGACCACGGGCGTCCCCCGGACCCCCTTCAGGGTCAGCGAGGTGCCGTGCAGGCTGCGGATGTAGAACAGGTGGAAGATTTCCAGCACCACCAGCGTGTTCATCGCCATGGTCTGCGCCAGCGCAAGTTCGTGCCCCTGCCCCAGCGCCCAGGCGAAGACGCCGAAGACCCCGGCGAAGAACAGGATCGAGACGAAGATCACCTGCCAGACGAAGCCCCGCGACAGGATCGGTGCGTTGCGGGGGCGCGGCGGGCGGGCCATCGTGCCGGGCTCGGTCGGCTCGAAGGCGAGGGCGAGGCCGAGCGTGATCCCGGTGATCAGGTTGACCCAGAGGATCTGGATCGCGGTGATCGGCAGCGCCAGGCCAAGGAGCAGGGCAAGGATCACGGTCGCGGCCTCGCCCGCGTTGGTGGGCAGCTCGAAGCTGATGACCTTGCGCAGGTTGTCCTGCACGGTCCGCCCCTCGCGCACGGCGGCCGCCAGAGTGGCGAAGTTGTCGTCGGCCAGCACCAGATCGGCCGCCTCCTTCGCGGCCTGCGAGCCGCGCAGCCCCATGGCGATCCCCACATCGGCACGCTTCAGCGCCGGGGCGTCGTTAACTCCATCCCCGGTCATGGCGACCGAAAGACCCTGGGATTGCAGCGCCTGCACGAGGCGCAGCTTGTGTTCCGGGCTGGTGCGGGCGAAGACGTCGACCTCGGCCACCGTCCCGGCCAGCGCGGCATCGTCCAGCCTGTCAAGCTCGGCGCCGGTCAGGACCCGGTCGGGGCGGGCAAGCCCCACGGCGCGGGCGATGGCCATGGCGGTTCCGGCATGGTCGCCGGTGATCATCTTGACCTGGATGCCCGCCGCCTGGCAGTCGGCCACGGCGGCCACGGCCTCGGCCCGGGGCGGGTCCATCAGACCCACCAGGCCCAGGAACTGCAGGTCGCTGTTCAGCTCGTCCGGATCGAGCGCCCTGCCCTTCTGCGGCCGCTCGGCAAGGGCCAGGACGCGGAGGCCCTGCCCCGCCATTGCCTCGGCGCGGTCGTGCCAGGCAGCCCGGTCGATGCCAGCGCACATCCGCAGCACCCGCTCGGGCGCGCCCTTGACCAGCGCAAGCGGCGTTTCGTCGTCCACCAGCACGGCCATGAAGCGGTGGCGGCTGTCGAAGGGGATCGCATCCAGCCGGACCAGGGGGGCCGCTCCGCCCGCCTTTTCGGCGAAGGCCAGAAGCGCGGCCTCCATCGGATCGCCCTCGGCCCGCCAGCCGTTGTGGTCGGGGATGAGGCTTGCGTCATTGCACAGCGCCGCCGCCCGGGCGAGGCGCGAAAGGTCGCCCTCGGGCGTGATCGCCCCGCGCGGGGCATAGCCCTCGCCCCCAATGGCAAAGCGCCCCGCGGGGGTTTCGGCCAGCGTCACCATCATCTCGTTGCGGGTCAGCGTTCCGGTCTTGTCGGTGCAGATGACGCTGACCGCACCGATCGCCTCGATCGCGGGCAGACGGCGGACGATCGCGCGGCGGCGGGCCATGGCCTGGGTGCCGATGGCCAGCGTGATGGTCATCACGGCCGGAAGGCCTTCGGGGATCGCGGCCACGGCAATGCCCACGACCAGCATGAACAGCGACGAAAAGTCGTGGTTTCCCAGCAGGCTGGCATAGGTCAGAAGCGCAGCCGAAGCGATCAGGATCACCGCCGACAGCCCGCGCGCGAAGCGGTCCATCTGGGCGACGAGGGGGGTGGTCATGTCCTCGACCGCCGCGAGCAGCCCTCCGATCCGGCCGATCTCGGTCGCCGGGCCGGTGGCGGCGACGACGCCACGCGCGCTGCCTTGCGTGACCAGCGTGCCGGACCAAAGCATCGAATGCCGGTCGCCCAGCGCCGCCTCGCGCGGGGCGGGACGGGTGGATTTCTCGGCTGGGACCGATTCGCCGGTCAGCATGGATTCGTCGGCGGCAAGCCCATGCGCCTGTAGAAGCCGCAGGTCAGCCGGGACCCGGTCCCCGGCCTCGACCAGGACCACGTCGCCGGGGACAAGCTCGGCCCCCGCGACCGTCGTCCGCTCGCCATCGCGCAGCACGGCGGCCCGGGGCGAGAGCATCACGCGCAGCGCGGCCATCGCGGCTTCGGCCTTGCCCTCCTGCAGGAAGCCGATCACCGCATTGGCAAGGACCACGGCCAGGATCACCCCGGTATCGACCCAGTGCTGCAAGCCCGCCGTCACCACGGCGGCGGCCAGCAGGACATAGATCAGCACATTGTTGAACTGGGCGAGGAAACGCAAAAGGGAGCTGCGGGCCCGGACCTCGGGCAGGCGGTTCGCGCCGTGGCGGGCCAGGCGGACGGCGGCCTCGGCCGAGGTCAGGCCCTCGGCACTTGTCTCAAGCGTGGCAAGGGCCTCGGCGGCGGTCAGGTGGTGCAGGGGATCGGTCATGCGGTCCTTGGGGCGGGGGGCGGGGGCTGGTTGACCGCAAAGTGTTCGCCGATCCTTGCGACAGATCAATGGCAAACGGGAAATCCGGTGTAGAAGGAGGCATGAACGCCACGCGTCCCCTGGCCCCGTCCCCCCGTCCCGTCTTCCGGGCCGAGGAGGTGACCCGCGTCTACCGCACCGGCGCGGTCGAGGTGCGCGCCCTGCGCGGGATCAGCCTGAATCTCTACGAGGGCGAGATGGTCGTCCTTCTGGGCGCCTCGGGGTCGGGAAAGTCGACGCTGCTGAACATCCTGGGCGGGCTGGACCGCCCGACCGGGGGCCGCGTCTTCTTTCGCGACACCGAGCTGACCCAGGCCAGCGAGGCGCAGCTGACCGCCTTCCGCCGCGCGCATGTTGGCTTCGTCTTCCAGTTCTACAACCTCGTCCCCAGCCTGACCGCGCGCGAGAACGTGGCGCTGGTGACCGAGATCGCCAGCAATCCGATGCCCCCGGAAGAGGCGCTGGAGCGGGTGGGGCTGGGACCCCGGATGCATCACTTTCCGGCGGAACTGTCGGGGGGCGAGCAGCAGCGCGTCGCCATCGCCCGCGCCATCGCCAAGCGGCCCGATGTGCTTTTGTGCGACGAGCCGACGGGGGCCCTGGACATCGCCACCGGCGCGCAGGTGCTGGAGGCGCTGCACTCCGTCAACCGCGACCTTGGCACGGCGACGGTGCTGATCACCCATAACGCGGTGATCCAGCGCATCGCGCATCGGGTCGTGGTGCTGGCCGACGGTCAGGTGGTACGGGACGAACCCGTGACCGATCGGCTGCAGCCGTCGGAACTGTCGTGGTAAGGGCGCTGGACCGAAAACTCCTGCGCGATCTGCGCCGGATCTGGGCGCAGGCGCTGGCGATCGCACTGGTCCTGGGCTGCGGGATCATGGTGCTGGTAGGGGCTCAGGCCACGCTGCGCACGCTGGATCTGACGGCGGCGGCCTACTACGACCGCGCCCGGTTTGCCGATGTCTTCACCACGCTGAAACGCGCCCCCCGCGCGGTCCTGGACGATGTGGCGCTGATCGACGGCGTCGCGCAGGTCGAGGGGCGGATCACCACGCTTGCCCTGGTCCAGGTCGCGGGGATGAGCGTTCCGGCCACCGGGCAGGTCGTCTCATACGCCGCCGAGGGGGCGGTCCTGAACCTGCCGGTCCTGCGCCGGGGACGGATGCCACTGCCGGACCGGCTGGACGAGGTCGCACTGTCCGAGCCCTTCGCCGAGGCGCATGGCCTGGTCCCCGGCGCGCAGCTGCGGGTGATCCTGGGGGGTGAGTTGCGCGCGCTGACGGTGACCGGCTGGGTCCTGTCGCCCGAGTTCGTCTATGCGCTTGGCCCCGGCTCGCTGATGCCGGACGACCGCCGGTTTGGCGTGCTCTTCATGCCCGAACGCGCGGTGGCGGCGGCGACCGACATGGTGGGGGCGGTCAACCAGATCTCGCTGCGGCTGATGCGCGAGGCGGACGCGCGGCTGGTCACGGCCGAGCTTGACCGCATCCTGGCCCCTTATGGCGGGACC
>JBKHWC010000025.1:0-38172 GCA_046569765.1 Alphaproteobacteria bacterium
GCCAGCGTTCAACCTGTTCAGTCGCATAGTCCAGAGCGGCCTTGAAAGCCTGATCGCGGCTCATCAACCGATCCTCACCACGTTTCCGCCCAGCGCCCGGCCAGACAGGAAATCAGCCCAATCCGCCATCATCCGCCGCCGCTTCTCGATCATATCGCCTCGCCGATACGCGACCTCGACCGCGTTGCTGATCCGGTGCGCAAGGGCCACCTCTGCCATTTCGCCGGGAAAGCTGGTGCGCTCTGCCACCCAATCGCGGAACGTACTACGAAGGCCATGGGGTACGGCAGGGCGCTTGCTCACGCGGTCCAGATAGCCCTTGCCCCCCGCTGCGATTGCCACCGTGTGCTGCCGCTTCATCAGCATGGAAAGCGCCATGTCGGAAAGCTGGCCGCCGCGTGCACCGGGGAACACGAGCGGGTTGCCGTCCAGCTTGGGAAGCGATTTCAGCAGGGCCACTGCTTCGACAGTCAGGGGCACCCTATGTTCACGCTGCATTTTCATGCGATGGGCAGGGATAATCCAAAGGGCCTTGTCCAAGTCGATTTCATCCCAAGCCGCGCCCCGCACTTCCCCGGATCGGGCAGCCGTCAGGGCGAGAAACTCCAAGGCCCGCGCCGGGAAGCCCTCGCGCTTGCGAAGATCCGCCAACCATGCGGCGGCATCGTCCAGCTGCAGGGCGGGATGATTGCTTTCCTTGGCAACCTTGCTCGCGGCAGGGAGTAGTTCCTTTAAGTTACCAGCCCAGCGCGCCGGGTTGTCCCCTGTCCTGTGACCCGCCGCGGTCGCCCAGCTAAGGACCGCCTCGATCCGCCCGCGAAGCCGGGTTGCAGTTTCGGTCTTGGTCGCCCAGATCGGTTGCAGGCAGCGTAGCACGGCGGCGGTATCGATTTCGCCGACCGGAAGCGCCCCGATTTCCGGTATCGCGTAGTTGTCCAGGGTGCTGCGCCATTGGGCGCGATGCTTCTCGTTTCGGAATGCGTCCAGCTTCGCGGCTAGCGCTTTGTCCACCGCTTCGCTAAACAGCATCCCCTTGCGGCGGGCTTCGATCAGCTTGGCCTTGGCCGCCTTTCGCTCCTCTACCGGATCCAAGCCCCGCTCAACCTTGTCCCGCGCTTCTCTAGCCTTATCGCGAGCTTGGGCAAGAGTTACCGTTGGATAGCCCCCAAGGCCGATATCCCGGCGACGACCTCCCACCAGCATCCGCAGAATCCATGTCCTGCCGCCGTTGGGGGTGAGTTGCAGATACAGGCCCGCGACGCCGCCAACCGATACCATGGCATTGCCCTTGCCGCCGGGGTGGGAAAGCCGCTTCACGTCCAGCGGGCCAAGTTCGGCGGCAACCTTTGGCATTCCCTCAATCCTACCCATCAAAGATGATGTGACAGGATACCACGAATCGCAACGGGAAGAAACAGGGTCGTTCGCTAACTATCAAGTAATACCGGATTTTCTCAGGCGTTCCCGTTACGGGGTGCAACGGGAAGCAAGGACAAAATGGCGGCCTCCGGGTCCGCCATTTCTCCCAGCCACCCCAGGTTGAAAGACGATCCGCGTCAAGCGGTTAGGGTATAGGGTCAGCCCGCACGAGGCAGTATGTGCCCGGTTTTTGCTCGGTTTCTGCTCGGAATGCGGCCAGCCGCATGCGGTCGTGGGCGGTGATTCTGGTTAGGCGGTCGGCCATCGCTTCGACCGCTGGGATGTCCAGGCCGTCCGGTTGTTCGATGTGCCCGATTGGTCGAACCAAGGAAACATCGATTGACACCAGGAGCGCGACCTCTTCATCGGACAGATCGTGCTTGGTGGCGGCGGCGATGATAACGTGCATCGCGTTGACAAAACGGATGACCTCTATGCGCTCTTTGTTGGTCAGGCGTTTGCGACGGCTCATGGCTCCACCCCTTGCTTCGCCCGGAACGCGGCCAGCGCCATGCGCTGGTGGGCGGTGATGGTGTGGGTGACGCGGACGCCATTCATGCTGACGACGACAACATCAGCGCCGTCGGTGTCCTCCTGCCAGACCCGAGTCTTTCGCAGCAATGGCGACCGAACTTCACCAGACCAGAACGGCAGCTTTATGGGCGGCGTCGCCCGCATGCCCTCGGACACGAGCCCATCGAAGACGGGCTGCGTCACGCCGATGGTCATCCTGGTGCTCGGCAGGCCTCTCGACTCCTGCGCCATGACGTTCCACATCAGTCTCGTGAGGAGGTCGTGGAGCGGACGGCTCATGACCCCACCCCCAACTCCGTCCGCACCGCCGCGATCCTCGCCATCTTCTCGTGCGCCGTCATGCCCCGCCGATACACCATCTCCAGCCGCACGAAATCAAAGTGGTCGTCCAGTTCGCGAAGCACGGGCGAGTGCTCCTCGCACTTGCATTCCGGGTGGCTCTCATCGAACGGGCACGTGCCGCCGATGTCTACCCGCTCCGCCCGCAGGCTTTCCAGGTTGGACACGAGCTCCGCGTCGGACAGCGAGCGCGCCCAGATGGCGGCCTGTTTCCAGTGGCTGACGGGGCTCATGGTGCAATCCCTTCTTCCGCCCGCACCTGCCGCGAAAAGGCCATCCACGCCATCTTGGCGTGCGCGCTTGCTTGGTAGTCGATCCCGACTCCCTTCCTGGACTCCAGCTCCTTCCATGCTGGGAACCTTTCAAGAAAGGCATCCACGAACTGGCGCAGGTCAAAGCCATGGCTCTCATCGGGCCCTATGTGTTCCATGATGACGCCGGATATCTCGACCAGCTTCTTCTCGCATCCGCGCGGACTGAAGAAGGTTTGGAATGTGAAGGGGTCGACATAGTTCATCCCAAGCGTCGCCACGGCGCGAGCGAAGACGTCGACGTGTTTGTCCAGGTCAGACATCGCGGACCTCCACTGCATCAAGGACAAAGCACCCCGTCGCTCCTGTTGACCAAAGCGCCCGAACGGCCATCAGCTCGTGGGCCGACAAGCCCTCAACGACGCGATGCTCGGCGCCGATCACGATGCTGTTCCACATCATCTTCTCGAACACCACCGGCTGGCCGTCGTCGTTGAAGCCGGCGACCTCGATGTGCCCATCGCGCACCGCCTCGACGAAGCTCATATCCTGGTAGAGGGTGTATTGCTCGCCGTGTGGGTTGGTCTTCTTGATGGGGACCTGGACGTTCATGACACAACCACCTCCCCTTCCAGCGTGATCGTTACCAACTCATCGGAGTCGCAGGGAAAGATGACGTCAGATGTGGTGACAAAGCGGCCGAGCGACAGCACCATCGCCGTCATCCCATCGACGCGCTTGATCTCGTATCCCTGCGACGCCCACCGCAGACAGTCATGGGCCGACGGGTCTTTCAGCTTGATCCACTCGTTGCCCTTCACGGCAAAGGGGTGCAGCCTCTGTGGGATGGTCATGGTTCCTGTTTTCATGGCGCCTTCTCCCGTGCTGCCATTCGTTCCCTTTTCAGATAGACCCCAGAGGGCCGACCCCAAACCGCCCGCCCGGATTTCTTCCAACGCGGCCGCGATTTTTAAGCGGTCGTGGGCGGAGGCCGAGGCGATCGCAAGGTTGGCGTGCGCCAGCAAAGCCCGGTGCTCGCCTGGCTGTGTGGAGGACCCGCAGCGCACCGGGTAACCAGCGCCAGCGGAGATGGCGATCACCACCAGGAGCTCGGGCCGGTCTTTCCACACCTGGACAAGCCGGGTGTGGAGAGTGATGTGGTTGGCGTCGATGAGGGCGGAGAGTTCGGCGGGGGTGTGGATCATGGTTCGTCGTCCAGGCTGTCGATGAAGGCGCGCAGGTCGGAAGCAGCCATCGGCGGCATGTTCTTGGCGTCGAAGCCGTGACGCGTTGCCTCCGCCTCTCGACCGTTCGCGATCAACCAGGCCGCCCACCGCTCGCCAGGAGACAGCTGGGCCGCCAGCTCGATGCAGGCCTTTTCGGCCGGCGTCTGGGCTTTGTCGGCGAGATAGGCGACATCGTCGTCTTCAACGTTTGCGTCGCTGACCAGGATGTGGAGATTGCCGCCTTCCTCGCATTCGGCCATGACGTCCTTGAACCTGTGCGAAAGGACATAGGCGTCGTATGAGGCGATGGGTGTGGGGAGGTCGTCGTCTTCATCCTCGCCAAGGGGAAGGTCTGCCGGAGCCGTGCCACGCACCGCCTGAAATGCGTCAACAAAGCCCTGGTCCGGTCCGTCGTCCATGTCGCCCGTGGCAAAGTCAAACCCTTCCAGGTCTTCGTCGGTCAGGTCCTGGATGCGGCCGGTCTTGGTCAGGACGAAGGGGGTGGGGTCCGACACCACGGTTCGGTGGTAGAACGCCACCGCGTCCTTCATCCACTGGCTCGGCCCGCCGCTGCGGGCGTGTTGGTCCCGCAGCTCTTGGTAGACGCGATCGACGTACTGCTCGGGTGTCTCTCCTTCCAAGGGGCCGATGTGAACGCCAAGCTCTTCATCTTCACCAAAGAACGGCCCGCCCTCGATCTCTTCGTCCAGGTGGGACTCGACGCCTTCGAGCATCGTGTGCGCGAGGGCGACCTTCTCTTCCAGGCTCATGTCCTGGATAGCCTTCGACACCACGGCGACGTCGCCCGGCTCGTGCTCGACGGGCAGGAACTCCCAATCATCATCGCCCTCATCCATCGGCACCATCGCGCCCGTTGCCAGGTTCACGTGCCGCCCATCCACCAGCCGACCGTCCGCCAGCATTGCGTCGATGCAGGCGTCGCACACGTTGCCGCCGGGGAACGACGCCGGGTCGGTGACCGTGTAGTAGGCGCAGTCGTGCTTGCTGCCGTATGCGCCACCGAATCCGGTCCGGTCGGATGTCAGCCCGCTGTCGCAGCCGTGGGCCTGGCCCGGGCAGAACGTGTCGAACGAGGTGCCACAGGCGTCGCAGACGACCGGCGGGGATGGTGGCTCTGGTTCCCATGTGGCGGCGTAGAAGGCCTGATGGATCGCGGTCTCCAAGCCGTGCTCCTCGCGGATCACCACGATGTTGTCCCGCACCCACTTCCCTTCACCGTCTTCGAGGTTGTCCGTGGCTTTGCGCAGGACGACGTCGAGGTGCGCGTCGGTCGCCGGGATGTCGTGCCCATTGAACAAAGCGTCCAGCTCGCGCAGCGCGGGCAGCCTTTCGGAGCCCGAGTGGCAAAGCGACGCCAACTGGTCGCTCGTGTTCGAAGAGTCCGCCGTCCCCGAAGTGTATTTCGTCACGCTCGCTGGCGCTGACCTGGTCGCTGTCGCCCCGGGTGGCTCACTCACGTTCAATGTCGGCGTCCTCGCCGCGACCAACACCGGCCTGCCGATCACGTTCGCGCGCGTCTCCGGCTCGCTTCCACCTGGAACATCGCTGAACGCCAGCACGGGACTCATCTCCGGCGCGCCAACAACGGCAGGCCTCTACACGTTCACGATCCGCGCCACCAGCGGCGGCCAGACCGGGGAACAGACCTACTCGATCCTGGTGAACGCCGCCTCGGCCCCGCGCGTGTCGTTCGCCGCCGTCGCGCAGCAGGACTACGTCGCGGGCACATACGTCGGTCTAAACCTCGCACCGTCCGTCACCGTCGAGAACTCCAGCGGAGTCCCGGTGTTCGACATCCAGGGTGGGTCCCTGCCGCCCGGCCTGACTCTGTCGACCGGCGGCGTCGTGTTTGGCACGCCCACGGGCTACGGGCCCTACGCCGCCCAGATCCGCGCGATCATCCCGACGGGCCAGTTCGACATCCAGACGATCGCGTTCGACGCGGCCGTGCCGACCATCGCGTCCAACGGCCTGGCGCTGCAGAACTACACAGTCGACGCCGCGTATAGCCTGGACCTGGCGACGCTTGTGGATGTCGCGAACACGACCGCCGATCCGACGTTCGCGCTGGTGCTGGGCTCTCTGCCTGCGGGCCTGACGCTGACCGACGGCGCGATCTCCGGCACACCGACGGCCTACGGCGCATATGCCGCCACGTTCTCCGCGACGCTGCCAAGTGGGCAGTCGACCGAGGTCACGGTAGCGCTGTTCCAGCAGAATCCCGACGACCTGCCCGATGCCGTCATCCTCGGCGGCACGGCGCAGACGTGGCTTGAAAGCAGTGCGTCGGGGTCGACGACATACGATGCGGCCGATTTCACGGCCTCTGGAGTCCTGACGGTCCTCGAGGCCGGCTGGGTCGAATACATCCTCGTCGGTGGCGGCGCTGGCGGTGCTTCCGTTTCGTCGACCGCGGGCGGCGGTGGCGGCGGCGCTGGCGGGTTCCGTCGCGAGAGAATCTATCTGAACGCTGGAACGCACAACGTATCCATTGGCAGCGGCGGCGGCCCTGGGCTGAACGGAACTGGCTCGTCATTCACTGACGGTCTACCCTTGGGAATCGTTCGCACGGTTCAAGGCGGCGGGCGCGGCGCCTCGACCAACCAAGCGGGCGGCAACGGCGCCTCTGGCGGCGGTGGCGGCGGCGGTGCGACGACGGGCGGTGCAGGCGGCACCGGCAATTCCGACTTCGGCACGAACGGCGGCGGCGGGTTCCTCAACTCGACGGCAGGGCGCGGCGGCGGCGGTGGCGGATTCAGTGTTCCCGGCTCCACTGCCACAAGCGGCCGCGAAGGCAACGGCGGCGGCGGTATTCGCGTCAAGTTGTGGACCATGCTGGAGTTCTGCGGCGGGGGCGGGGGCGGTGGTCCGAACGGCAGCACGGGGCAAAATGGTAATGCCTGGAACGGCGCCGGATCCGGCGGCAACGGCGGCGCTGGCGGCGGCAACGCAGATCCGAACACGGGCTCCGGCGGCGGCGGCGCTGGCGGCGGACCTTCGGGTTCGCGCACCGGCGGCGCGGGTGGATCTGGCCGGGCCATCTTCATCGTGAAGCGGAGAACAGCATGAGCAACGTGAGACTCGCACTCATCGGGCCTGACGGCCTGGTTGAAACGGTCATCGAAGCCCCGGCCGGCAGCGGCCCAGAGTTCCCAGGCGAAGTGCTTGGCCTTCCGGGAACCTGGGTTGTCGACGAATTTGTCCAGGCAGGACCTGGTTCCCTATATGTTCCAGAGACCGAGGAGTTCTACGCCCTCGATCTCGACCCGCCCGCCGACCCCGCCCCCTGAGGAAACCCCATGATTTACTTCGCCTACACATCGCCCGGTGAGACCTTCAACCCCGCGGTCCATAGCCGCGAGGACATGGAGGTCTTCACCGCGCAAATGGTCGGCGAGGAGGGCGACGCGGTCGAGCTGAAGCTCGAAGTCACGAACACCCGCCAGCCGTTCCCAGGCCGCCGGATCTTTTTCTCCGAGGACGGCGTGCTCCTGTTCTCCGGCTACATTACAAGCATCATCGGTCAGGTCGGCGAGACGATCACGGTTCAAGCCGTGGGCAAGGCGCCCAACTGGCAGGCCCTCCAAGCCGCCCTGTGCGACAGCCTGAAGGTCGCGCCGAACTACGACGAACTGTCGCTGCCGCCGGCGTCGCGAAACGACATCTCAGAGATCTTGTCCGGCTGGTCCGCCGTCCTGGACTGGGACCGCCTCACCGGCGCGCCCGCTGCGGTGGATCTGTTCGCTCCGGGTGCACCGATCGTGGACGTCGTGCCTGACAAGGGCTCACTGGCTGTGTCGTTCGAAGAGCCCATCGCCGGTGTCGCGGTGTCGTGCGAAGCGAAGTGGACCCAGATCGTTGTTCAGAACCACGACCTCGCGACCAAAGTGGCGGTCAACGCGTCGGAGACCCTGAACGGCCTGGAGACGCTGACCGCCGAGCGCTTGGTCGAGAACTTCCCAAAGTCCGGCGAAGACCTGGTGAACGACGTCGTCGTGCGCGACTCCATCCTGGAAGAAGAGACGCTGCTGAGCGGCGAGGCCGACCGCGAATACCACCAGGTCTCTGTCGTCAAGGAAACCGGCGAGTTCGCCATCGACCCCACCATCGAGGACTCGGATCACGACCTCGAGCGCGCGTTCACATCCAAGATGAAGTGTGTGCTGGACGTCGAGCATGTCTTCGAGGTGCGGCGCATCGAACGCGCCAGTTTCGAGCTGTCCCGACCCCTTCAAAGCGTCGTCCAGATGGGTCCCGTCGAGCAGCTCGAGATCCCCGTCCAGGAACTCAAACCCGACACCGCAGACCTGCGCTCCGACTGGAGGCCCGCCACATTCTACCCGGCGGGCTCCGTCGTCGAATACAACGGCGCCACCTGGACGGCGCTGTTTGCGCATTGGTCCACCGACCGGTTCAGCACGATTCGATTCCGTCGCACTGGCCTCCCCGCGCGTTACGACATCCGCGCCCTGCAGTCGTTTTTCATCTCGCCCCGCGGCCGCCTGTTCCACGCCTACATGCTCGAACGCGCCAAGGACCGCCTGCGCCGGACCGGTCGCTGCATCCGCGTGTCGGGCGATGCGCCCATCCCCGAGAACGCGAACAGCATCCACACCGGCGCGCGCGTCCGCATCCTCGCGCCGGGCCTGGTGGGCGGTCAGGCGGTGGGAAAGGTCGTGTCTTACACGATGACCTGGGCCGACGGCCTGCGCGACATGTCTGTCGAGATCGCTTGTGCGCCAGGCACCGGGTCGGTCGACACGCTGACAATCGCCCCGGCCCCAGACGCGCCCAACCTGACCGTCGCGGCCGGCGACATCGAGATCACCATCGAACACACCGCGAAAGAACAACTCGAGCAGTTCCTCGAGGAGCGTGAGGCTAATCTGCCAAAACCTGAGAACGACGCCTATGTGGCGCCGCCCCCGTTCTCGACGAAGAAGCTCCCCGACGAAGACCGCACCCCCGGCACCGTCGAGCCCACCAAAATTTCCTTCAAAACAGTTGTGCCCAAAGACGATCTCGAGGGCACCTGCGACCTATCTGTCGTGGGAACCCTTGGTTTGCCAGCAGGAATCCAGCAATGACCGTCGAACGTTTGATCGCGCCCGAGCGCGCCCTCCCATCCCACGCCGTCCAGGAGCCCCGAGTCCTGACGTCGAAAGGTCGCACCGTCCAGGGCGGCGGCTTCAACGGCGGCGGCGCCGGCCACAAAAACCATGGCCAGACGATCGCGCACCTGTTCGAGCGTCGCCAGGAGCTGCGCACCAGCCGCTACAAAGAGATCCCCCCTGGTGGCACAGTCCTCCTGAAACCCGACGATACGGGTGCCATCACGCTGCGCTTCGCGGGCGGCCTCTGCCCGGTGACGTTCGCGCTGCCGCCGGCCGTTCCTGCCGGCCAGGGATCCACCAGGCACAGGCACTGGTCCGTCCGCGTGCGCACGTTCTACGCCGCCGAGACGCTCCTGGAATGGCCCGCGAACGTCGTGCCAGCGTGGGGCGTTGGCATCGTGGCGCCCGAGGTTGAGGGCGGCCTGCCGACCCTGGAAGAGATTCCCCGCCTGCCCGGAATTCCGGGCATGTCAGGCACCGGCGACACGTTCGAACTGACATACGACGAACGCACCGGCGAGTGGGTCGTGGACTGGATCAGTCGCAACCAGGTTGTCGCGGACCCCGAGACGCCGGCGGGCGGAACCACCGACCCCAACGCCCCGGGCGCTACGGACGGAACGACACCAACTCCACCAGGAGAACCACGCTGGCAGTATGCGCAGCGCGGCGGCCTCGAGCATGTGGTTGACCCCAAGGAAAAGCGCCGTCCCGACCGCAATGAAGGCCCAGCCCATCATCGGCCGTGACGCCGGCGGTGGCAGTGGAAAAGCGGCGTCCCAGGGCGGGAAGCACCATGATCGCACCGAAACCCGCCATGACCAGCGCCGCAAAGCGCGTCACATCCTCGGGATAGATGCCGAAGGCCGGACCGAGTGCGGCGACGACCATGCCAAGTCCGACGAAGGCCGCACCCATCCCCGCCGCCAGCGCGACAGGCGCGCGCCGGTCGGTTTGCAGGCTGCCTGCAAGGACGATCGGCAGGACCGGCAGGACGCACGGGTTGATCAGCGTAAGAAGCCCGGCGAGATAGGCGAAAACCAGTTCCATCCTAGCCGCGCACGCTTCGATCCAGCCCGATCAGGTGGTCGGCCGACCACTGCCCCGGCCCCCGCGCCGCGACCGCAAGCAAGGGCGCAGCCCAAAGCCCGTGCGTCATCCACGCGTCGGGATAGACGAAGATCTGGATCACCGCTGTCATCCCGAGGAGCCCCAGTGCCGAAAGGCGGGTGCATAGCCCGAGGATCAGCAGGACCGGCAACAGATGTTCCGCCACCGTCGCCAGAACGGCGGCAACTTCATGCGGGATCACCGGCAGGGCGTATTCCGTTTCGAACAGGAACCATGTGGAGTCCTTGATCGAAAGTCCCTCGACCTTGGTCCGCCCGGATTGCCAGAAGACCAGCGCCGGAAAGAGTCGCAACATAAGCGCGACGGGGGCGTCGGGGATCCGATCGAGCCATGTGGACAGGTTGGACATTGCAGACATCGCTCACTCCCTGGCATCGGTGATTGCGCCCGCCCGCATCAGGGCGACCAGCATGGGGGCAGGATCATGGTCCGCCTCGACATTCTGCGCCGCTGCCGCGGCGTCGGACAGCACCGATCCGGCAAGGATCGCCTCGACCAGCGCGCCATCTCCGGCCCCAAGCGTCCGTACCGGCACGGCGAAGGAGGCATCGCGAAGGATCAGGGCCGTCTCGGGCCCGCGGGACAGCGGCAGGTGCTCCCCGCCCGACTGGTTGCGCGCCCAGATCGACGCGGCCGGATAGGCTGATCGCAGCAGGCTGACCGATGGATGCAGGGCAAGCCTGACACGGGCAGGATCGGCAGCGGCCAGTTTGGCGGGATCGACGGGTCTTGCATCGGCGGCGTGAAAGGCTTGCCCCCGCGCGAACTCGATCCGCGCGACATCCGGCAGATAGGGATAGGCAGAGAGGGGCGGGAAGGCGGCCAGGAAATCCGCAAATCCTTCGCCCCATTCCGCAAGGACGGGCGAACGGGGCCGCTCCTTTTCGGCAAAAAGACGGGCAAGCGGGGTGAAGAATGTTTCACCAACAAGCCGCCGGATGACCGGAAAGCGCGCAGCAAGCGCGTCGGTCAGGCTTGCCGCCACATTGTTGCGATACACAGCAAAACGACGCTCCACTTCGGCCATGTCTCGCGCCAGCAACCCCGACGGAAGCGAGGCCCCCCGCAACGCGGCATCGAAATCGGCCAGAAAGTCAGGATGCGCGGGCAAGGCCAGACCCTCCCCGCGCCAGGATCGTCCCCGCCCGCGCCGCCTCTGCGGCAAGGACCGGCCAGTCCGGCAGGTCATTGTCCCATTCCACCAGCGTCGGCAAGGCACCGGCGCGTCCGATGACATCGGCGAACAGCGCCCACACCTGATCTGCCACGGGCGCACCGTGGCTGTCGATCAGCAGGGGGCCCGATGGAAGTTCTTCCGTATCGTGCCCCCCCAGGTGGATTTCTCCGACAAGATGCAGCGGCAGAGCGGCCAGCCAGGCGCGCGGATCGGTGCCGTGATTGGTGCAGGACACGAAGACATTGTTGACGTCGAGAAGCAGCCCGCACCCCGTGCGCCGTGCCACCTCGGCCAGAAATTCGGTCTCGGGGATCTCGGAGGCGGCAAAGCGCAGATAGGTCGCCGGGTTCTCCAGAAGCATCCGCCTCCCCAGTACCTCCTGAACCCGATTGACATGGTCGCAGACGATGGCGAGCGTCTCGTCGGTGTAGGGTAGCGGCAACAGGTCGTTCAGATACTCCGCGCCGTGGCTGGACCATGCCAGATGCTCCGAGAAGCTCGCGGGCTCGTAGCGCTGGCAAAGCTGCCGCACCCGCTCCAGATGGGCAAAGTTCAGCCCCCGCGTGCCACCGATGGACAGGCCGACCCCGTGGATCGACAGCGGGAAATCGGCGCGCAGCGCGGCAAGCTGGGCATGAGGCAAACCACCCGCGCCCAGATAGTTCTCGGCATGGACCTCGAAGAAGCCGATACCGCGCGCGCCCTCGCGGATTGCGCTGAAATGATCGGGCTTGAAACCCACGCCCGGCAAGGCTGGCAACATGACGTCCCCCCTCTGGCGGAAATGGCGCGCGGTCCTCCCGCGCGCCTGATCGGTCAGGCTTTGGGAACGTCGCGTTCCAGCGCCTCCAGAGAGCCTGCGCGCGCCGTCCCGTCCTCGGCAGCCGGAAGTTCCATCGTCAGGCAAGTGCCGGCGGGAACCATCTTCCAGGCGTTGCCCTGGTAGTCGACCTTGGACGTGCCGGCACAGGTCGTGCCAGGACCGGCTGCACAGTCGTTCTGTCCGGCCAGCGCCACGCCGAAGCACTTCTCCATCTCTTGCGCCATCACCGGCGTCACGGCCATCGCACCCAGCGCGCAGGCGAGCGAAGCACCAAAAACCAGTCGGGACGTCATTGCAGTCATGTCAGTCTCCCTGTCAAAACGGAAAGGCAGGACCGCCTTTCAGGATGCAGTTCCCTGGACAGGGCGCCGGCGTTACAGGGCTCGCGGCTTCGTGATCGGCGGGTATGGTTTGCAGGCGGGTCGATCCGGCCCTGTTGGCTGTTCCCATCCCGCATGTCTTGTCGCAAGAATGGGCCATGCCGCTTTTCATCGATACCAAGTTTCAGACGCCCGTCCTTCTGCCGCGTCTCGTTGTCCGGCAGAACCTGCTTACCCAGCTGGACCGGGTGATGGAGGGACGCCTCGCCGTGGTTTCCGCCCCTGCGGGGTTCGGCAAGACGACCCTTCTGGGTCAATGGTGTCTGACGGCCCAAGAGCGGGGGATCGAGGTCGCCTGGCTGTCTCTGGACGAGCGCGAGAACGAGCCGGGTCGCCTGCTGGACCATATCATCGGCGCCTTGAAGCGGGTCTCAGAGCGGATCGTCGAGAACCTGCCCTCGATCGTCGATACCAACCCAACCCTGCCCACCGACGTTATCCTGACCCGGCTGATCAACGGCATCACCGCCTGGAAGGGCGAGCTGGTCCTGGTCATAGACGATGCGCATTTTCTTACCGATCCAGAAATCGGCGTGGTGCTGGATGCGCTCCTGGCCTATGCGCCGCGGAACTTCCGCATCCTGCTGGCCACGCGCGGCGCGATTCCGGTCAAGGTGGCGACGCTGCGGATGCGGGGACTGATGGTGCGGCTGGACGAGACCTCGCTGCGCTTCTCGCTGGAGGAGGCCTCCTCTTTCCTCAACGACTGCCGCGGCTTGTCGCTGGACGAGCCCGAGATCCTGGCACTGCAGAACCGGACCGAGGGCTGGATCGCGGCCCTGCAACTGGCAAGCCTGGCCCTGACCGAATCCGAGGCAGAGGCGAGGGCGCGGTTCCTCGCGCAATTCTCGGGCTCCTCTGGCGACATTGCCGAGTTCCTGCTGCAGGACGTGATCGGCCGCCTGCCACCCGAATTGCTGGACTTCCTGTTGCGCAGCGCGATCCTGGACTGGTTCGACGCCGATCTTGCCGCAGCGGTCTCGGGCCAGGCCGACGCGCGGTCCCGCCTGCGCGAGATCGAGGCGGCGAATCTGTTCCTGGTGCCGCTGAACGCCGAGCGGACGCTCTTCCGCTATCACCACCTCTTCGCCGATCTCTTGCGCACGCTTCTGGCACAACGCCACCCCGAAGAGCTTGTCAGCCTGCACCGCCGCGCCGCCGCCCGCCTGTCGGAACGCGCGCTGCCGGCCGATGCCGTCCATCATGCATTGGCCGCGGGGGACAACGAACTGGCTGCGGCGCTGGTCGAGGATTGCTGCATGCCGCTGATCCGGCAAAGCCATCTGACACGGGTGCGCGACTGGCTGTCACGCCTGCCGGATGCGGTGATCGAGCGCCAGACGCGGCTGCTTCTGGCCAAGGTCTGGATCGAGTTCCAGATCAGCCGCCCCCGCTCGGCCGCCGCGGCCTTGCGGCGCGCGCGCGACAGCTTCGCCGCGGACCAGCGGAAGGGGCGCCTCAGTCCGAAGGAAGAGCGCGCCTTGTCGGCCGAGCTCGCGGTGCTGACGGCCGGGGTGCTGAGTTCTGCGGAACGCTCGCGCTCGGCCGTGCGGCTGGCGACGGCGCGGCTCCCCTCGATCCCTGACGACCTGCCGTTTCTGAAGGGGACGCTGGGCAATATCCTGGCCTACAGCCAGTATTCCCTGGGCAACTCCGACCCGGCCCGGCAGGCCTGCCTGCAAGCGCGTGACAGCCATACCGAGGCACAGTCGGTCTTTGGCATCGTCTATTCCGACCTGATCCTGGGCCTGATCGAGAAGGCGGCCGGGAACCTGACCCTGGCCGGCGACCACTTCCAGCGCGCCACCCGCCGCGCCTATGAGGCGCTGGGTCCCGATTCCTATGCCGAAGCGATGGCCGGGATCTTCCGGGTGGAGCTTCTGTACGAATGGAACGAACTGGCCGAGGCCGAGGCGCTGCTGTTGCGGCACCGGCCGCTGATCGAGGAAGCCGGGCTGGTCGTCCATGACATCGCCTGCAAGATGCATGTCGCCCGTCTGGCAGCGGCTCAGTCGCGGGCTGACGAGGCTCTGGCCGTGCTGGAGCGGGCCGAGCGGCAGGGGGTGAAGAACCGCTACCGGCGGCTTGCGGCGACGGCGATCAATGACAGGGTGAGGCTGTTGATCCTGCGGGGCGAACCCTCGCTGGCCCGGCATGTGCTGGCGGCGCGGGGCATCTCTGAGGATTGGGCTCGGACCGACGCCGCCCGCCGCCCGGCCTGCGAGATGGAGCATATCGCGCTGGCCCGCCTGCTGATCGCCGAGAACCGGCCCGAGGCGGCGATCCGGCTTCTGGACAGTCTGGGCGACAAGGTGCGCGCCGAGGGCCGGATGCGTCGGCTGGCGCAGATTCGGGCCGTGACGGCGATTGCCTGTTTTCGCACCGGGGATGGTCTGGCCACGCTGGCGGCCATCGTCGACGCCGTCGAGATCTGCCGCCGTCAGGGCGCCTTGCGAACCCTGATCGATGAGGGCGAGCCCTTGCGGGAGGTGCTGCTCTTTGGTCGTGAGAAGGTGCCCAGCTGGCGCTCTCGTTCCGAAGTGGCCGGGTTTCTGGACCGGATCGTCGGGGTCCGGCCCTCGGTCGACCCCGCCCGCCGCAGCCTTTCCGCGCGGCCGCGATTCAGTCCGAAGGAGACCGAGGTGGCTCGGCGTCTTTCCGAGGGGCTGACCAACCGCGACCTCTCGACCGCGCTGGACATGGCGCCGGACACGGTGAAGTGGCACCTGAAGAACATTTTCTCGAAACTCGGGGTCGAGAACCGGACCCAGGCGGTCCTTCGACTGCGCGAGATGGGGGTTTCGCAAGAAGTTTCAGGAGGTTGATGGGAATTCCCACCCGAAAGGGTGGGGCCGTGAACCCCGTCCTTACCCGGAAGGAAAGTGACAGGCCCGGCAGCGGGTGCGAGTCTTTCGGAAAGAATGTCGGGAGGGCCGCATGACGACGGGTTTTGTGTTTCACGAGCTGTACATGTGGCACAATACGCAGAACTGGGCGCTGGTCTTCCCGCCCGGCCTGACGGTGCAGCCCGGCGAACATGCCGAGAACCCGGAGACGAAGCGCCGGATCCGCAACCTGCTGGAGGTCTCGGGCCTGATCGACCACCTGACGCCGATCAAGCCCCGCCCGGCGACCGAGGCCGAGATCCTGCGCTTTCACACCCCCGGCCACCTGGAGAAGATCCGCAGCATGAGCGCCGCAGGCGGCGGCGATGCCAGCGCGCTGACTCCCTTCGGCACTGGCAGCTACGAGATCGCGCTTCTGGCCGCCGGCGGTACGATCGAGGCGATGGATGCCGTGCTGTCGGGCCGCGTGCAGAATGCCTATGCGCTGGTGCGCCCGCCGGGGCACCATGCGACGCAGGATGTGGGCATGGGCTTCTGTCTGTTCGGCAACGTCGCCATCGCGATAATGCATGCCCAAGCCGAGCGCGGCGTGGGCCGTATTGCCACGGTGGACTGGGACGTCCACCACGGCAACGGGACGCAGGCGGCGTTCTATGACAACCCCGATGTGCTGACGATCTCGCTGCACCAGGACAACCTGTTCCCGGCGAACTCCGGCGGGCTTGCCGAACGCGGAACGGGCCGGGGCGAGGGCTACAACCTCAACCTGCCGCTGCCCCCCGGCTGCGGCGACGGCGCCTATCTCGAGGCGTTCCGCCGCGTGGTGGTCCCTGCGCTGGAACGCTACAGGCCCGAGTTGATCGTGGTCCCCTCGGGCTTCGATGCCTCGGGCGTCGATCCGATGGGTCGCATGATGGTCTCGGCCGAAGGCTACCGCCAGATGACCCGAATGCTGATGGAAGCCGCCGACCGGCTGTGCGGCGGACGTCTGCTGATGTCGCATGAGGGCGGCTATTCGGCGATGTACGCGCCCTATTGCGGCCTTGCGGTGCTGGAGGAAATGTCGGGCCATCGCACGGGGGTGGAGGACCCCTGGGGTCCGCACATCGCGCTTTGGGGCCAGCAGGCTTTGCAGCCCCATCAAGGCGCGGCGATCGACGCAGCGGCGGCGCTGCTGGACGGACTCCGGTAACAACGGCAAAAAATGAAAAGACAGGGAGAATGACATGATCAAGAAGCTGGCAACCCCTTCCATCATCCCCGGCCGCCGCTCCTTCCTCAGGGGCGCGGCGGCCTTCGGTGGGGCCGGCGCGATGCTGGCCGCGATGAATGACGGCGTGCGCGCCCAGGACGTCAATCCGATCCCGGTCGGACAGGCCGCGCCGCTGACTGACTTTGCCGCCGCCGACGGGGTCGAGTTCAAGAACGGCCTGACCCTGGCCTGCGAGGAGATCAACGCGCTTGGCGGCATCCTTGGCCGCTCGCTGGAACCCTATTTCGAGGACACCGCCCAGATGGGCGATGCGACGAACGTGCAGGCCGTGCAGCGCCTGATCGACCGCAACGGCGTTCATGCGGTGATCAACGGCTACAACATCGGCTCGGGCGCGGCGGTCCAGGACGTGATCGCGGACAGCGGGATCATCTATGTCCATTACGACACCACCGTCGGACATAACGCGCTGATCGCCTCGGACCCGGACCGCTATTTCGGCAGCTTCCAGGGCGACCCGGCTGAATACTGGTACGGACCGGGCTTCCTGGCCTTCCTGAAGGGCCTGGAGGAGCGCGGCGAATACAAGCGCAACAACAACAAGATGGCCGTGATCCTGTCGGCCGGGGTCTACGCCGCCAATATCGCCAATGCGATCCAGGAACAGGCGGCAAGCTATGGCTGGGAAATCAGCCTGTTCGAGACGGTGAACGTGCCGATCTCGGAATGGGGTCCGACCCTGGCCAAACTGCGCGCCGATCCGCCCACAGTCATCGCGGTGACGCATTTCCTGCCCGCTGACCTCGCGCAGTTCATGGTCCAATTCGCGACCGATCCGACGCCGTCGCTGATCTACATGCAATACGGCCCCTCGATCCCGGCCTTCCGCGAAATCGCCGGTGATGCCTCGGTCGGTGTGCTTTATGCGACTGTGGTCGGCGCCCTGCAGGACGAGATCGGCACCGCCTTCGAGGCCCGCTACAAGGCCAAGTTCGGCGAGAACGCGGGCCACAACGCGGGCGCGCAGCCCTATGACGGCTGCTGGTTCTGGGCGACGGCCGCCGCGCTGGCCGGCGGGACCGGAGAGCCGGACAATTTCGACCAGAACCGCAAGGTCGCCGACCGGATGCGCAGCCTGATCTGGCGCGGTGTTACCGGCACCACCCGGATGAACCCGGCCGAGAACACGGCCTACAGCTATCCGACCCAGGTCAACGACTCGTCGCTGGGGATGCCGCACCAGTTCCTGCAGATCCAGGACAAGACCAAGGGCGGCCTCCTGGTCGCGCCGCCGCCCTACAACACGGCTGCCTTCAAGCTGCCGTCCTGGATCAAGTGATCCATGCGCGAAGCCGGGGACCTTCTCGTCTGCAAGGGCGTGACAAAGCAGTTCGGCTCGCTCGTGGCCGTGAAGGACCTCGGTTTCACGGCCCGCCGGGGCGAGATCCTGGGCATCGGCGGGCCGAACGGCGCGGGCAAGACCACGCTCTTCGACGTGCTTTCGGGGCTGAACCCGGCGACGCGGGGCGAGGTCTGGCTGGACGGCCAGAACATCACCCGCGCCGCGCCCGAGGCGATCTGCCATGCGGGCATCGCGCGGACCTTCCAGCTGAACGCCTGTTTCGACAGCCTGACCGTGCGCGAGAACGTGCAGGTCGGCGCAATCTTCGGGCGGGCGGCACATGGCCTGCCGGGCCTGAACCCCTCGGCCGAGGCGCGGGCCGCGACGGATGAGGCACTGGAGCTGGTCGGTCTGTCGGACAAGGCCGGGCGGGTCGCGGGCGCGCTGCCGGTCCTGGACCGCAAACTCCTCATGCTGGCGGGGGCGATGGCGACCCGGCCGAAACTTTTGCTGATGGACGAACCTGTCGGCGGGCTGACCCATTCCGAGACCGACCTGATGATGGAGGCCGTGCGCCGCATCAAGGCGCAGGGGGTGACGATCATCCTGATCGAGCATGTGATGCGCTTCCTGGTCGCGCTTTCCGACCGGGTGATGATCCTGCACCACGGCGAGCGGATCTATGAGGGTCCGCCCAAGGGTCTGGTCGAGGATCGCACCGTCGTCGACGTCTATCTGGGCGAGGGCGCCTCGGCCCGGCTGGCGGCGCTGTTGCAGGGGGGCGCGTCATGAGCCTGCTGGAAATTCAGGGTCTTGAGGCGGGATACGGCGCGCAGGCGGTGCTGCGGGACCTGTCGCTTGACGTGGCCGAGGGCAGTTTTGCCGCGCTGGTCGGGCCGAATGGCCACGGGAAAAGCACGACGCTGCGGACGATCTCGGGCCTGGTGCGCGCAAGGGCGGGGATGATCCGCCTTGCAGGCGAACGGATCGATCGGCTGCGCCCGGACCAGATCGTCGCGGCGGGCATCGTGCATGTGCCGCAAGGCGACATGCTGTTCCCCGAGATGACCGTGCTGGAAAACCTGCGCCTGGGGGCCTACCTGCCCCGCGCCGCAGCAGAAGCCCCGCGCCGATTGGAAGAGGTCTTCGCCCTGCTGCCCAAGCTGGCCGAGCGCAAGCACCAGGTCGCCAGCACCCTGTCGGGCGGCGAGCGGCGGATGGTCGGGATCGGGCGCGGCCTGATGGCGGGTGGCCGGATCCTGATGCTGGACGAACCCTCATTGGGCCTCGCGCCCATCATCATCGACCAGATTTACGATATCGTGCAACGGCTTGCCGCCTCGGGCCGGACGATCCTTGTCGTCGAAGAGAACGCCATGCGCATCGCCGAGATGGCGGACCGGATGCATCTGATGGACAACGGCCGTGTTTCATGGACCGGACCGGGCAGCGAGTTCCTGTCGCGCCCGGAAATCGTGTCCGCTTATCTGGGAGGCTAGGGATGGAAATCCTTGTCCAGGTTCTCGCCTCGGGTCTGACGCTTGGCGCGATGTATGCGGTCTCGACCATCGGCCTGGCGCTGATCTATGGTGCGCTGAACATGCTGAACATGGCGCAAGGCGCGCTGCTGGCCTTTGGCGGTTATGTCTGCTTCTACGTCATGCAGCAACTGGGCCTGCCCGCGCCGCTGGCGGTGCTTGCGGCGATGCTGGCGGGCGGCGCACTGGGGCTGGCGATCTATCTTCTGGTCGCGCGGCCCATGCTGGGCTCGCCCGCGTTCGAGACGCAGATCTTCATCGCCACCATCGGCATCGGCTCGGTCCTGCAAGGGGTGATCCTGCAGCTCTTCGGGCCGCAGCCCAAGGCGCAGCCGCTGACCTTGCCTGGCGGGGTGTCGCTGGGCGGAGTGGTCGTGCCCTGGCAGAACATCCTGATCCTGGCCGTCGCGGCGGCGATGCTGGGGGGCGTGGCCTGGCTTCTGGGCCGCACGCGGGCAGGGCTTGCGATCCGCGCCACGGCGCAAAGCCGCGATGCGGCGCAGTTGATGGGCATCCGCATCGGGCAGGTCTATGCGCAGGTGCTGATGCTCTCGGGCGCGCTGGCGGCACTGTCGGGCATCATGGTCTCGTCGCTGTCGGGCCTTCTGCCGACGATGGGTGCCGACCCGATGCTGAAGGCCTTCGTGATCTGCGTCGTCGCGGGCCTTGGCAATGTGCCGGGCGCGGCCCTGGCGGCGCTGCTTCTGGGCGTCCTCGAGGCGGTGATCCAGTACATCTTCGGGGTGCAATATGCCTTCGCGATCCTGCTGGCGCTGGTGATCGGGGTGCTGATCTGGCGGCCCTACGGGCTTTTCGGCAAACGCCAGGTGGTGCGACTGTGACTGCAAGACGACGGGACATTCTTCTCAGCCTGGGCTTCGCCGCGCTGCTGGCGCTTGTGCCGCTGGTCTTTGGCACGCGCTACATCGTCAGCCAGATCACGGTCTTCTTCATCTGGGGCCTTGTCGTCACGCAATGGAACCTGGTCCTGGGCGTGGCCGGCATCTTCTCGCTGGCGCAGATGGCCCTTTTCGCGATCGGAGCCTACGGCACCGCGATGCTGGCCTATTACATCGGCCTTCCCCTTCTGGCCGCCATGCCACTGGCCGCGCTGGTCACCGTGGCGGCCAGCCTGCTGATCGGCTTCGCCTGCCTGAGGCTGAAAGGCGCCTATGTCGCGCTGCTGACCCTTGCGATCGCGCAGGTGATCTATCTGATCGTTGTCAACGATACGGCCTGCTTCACCAACCCGCCCTCGGGCTGCCTGCCGCTGTTCGGGGGGGTGCGCGGCTTCTCGCGGTTCGGAGATCTGGGCTTCCGCGACCTTCTGGGATCCAAATTCTACATCGGCCACTACTACGTCGGCCTTGCGCTGCTCCTGGCCGCGCAGGTGTTCTGCATCGTCCTGATCCGCGGCCCGCTTGGCCTGGCCTTCCGCGCCCTGCGCGACAATCCCGGCTATGCGATGTCGCGTGGGGTGGGCAAGCTGCGCTATCAGCTGTGGGTCTTCGGCCTGTCGGCCTTCTTCACCGGACTGGCTGGCGCCTTTTACGCGGCCAATTTCGGAGTGGTCGGGCCGATCGTCTTTTCCGTGTCGATGCTGCTCTTCCTGCTGGCAATGATCGTCGTGGGGGGCATGGGCACGGTCTGGGGGCCGCTTCTGGGGGCAGCCCTCCTCATGGCGGCAGATGAGGGACTGCGCGAGGTCGGGACCTTCCGCGAGATCGGGCTTGGTCTGGTGCTGGCGGTTTTCGTCATCCTGTTGCCCCGGGGGATTGCAGGTCTGGCCGGAAGGGCAGAAGCCGGCGGCCTGGCATCCTTGCCAAAGGCGACGCCGACGCGGACGGTAGAGCCGTCCAATCCCGACTAGGGCCCTTGTCCTCGCCCTGTGGCGCCTGCGCCACGGTCCAGTCGGCCTGCCGGGCGCACAGCGGATGCATGAGATGCTGGCGCAGGGCTCGGATCGGGACGGCCCGATCGGTCGTGGCTGGGCCGGGCGCAGGACGTGTTTCCTTCCAGGTCGGCAATGCCCGGGTGACGAGCCCTTCACCCGGAGGTGAAGCCTCGCTAGAGTCGGAGCCAGCGAAATGGGGGGGCCATGGCCTGGGAATTCTGGATCGACCGCGGCGGCACCTTCACCGATGTCGTGGGGCGCGCCCCGGACGGCAGGCTGGTGACGGCAAAGCTCTTGTCCGAAAACCCCGAGCGTTACCCCGACGCCGCCGTCCAGGGCATCCGCGATTGCCTGGGCCTGGCTCCCGGCCAACGGATCCCCGACGGGGCCGTGGACGCCGTCAAGATGGGCACCACCGTCGCCACCAATGCGCTGCTCGAACGCAAGGGCGAACGCGTTCTGCTGCTCATCACACAGGGTTTCCGCGACCTGCTGCGGATCGGCACCCAGGCCCGCCCCGACCTCTTTGCCCTGAACATTCGACGCCCGGATCTGCTGTACGAAACCGTGGCCGAGGTCCCCGGCCGCCTGGATGCCGAGGGGCAGGAGGTCTACCCGCTGGACGAAGCCGCCGTCCGTGCCGCGCTGACCGAAGCCCATGCCGCAGGCATCCGCGCCGTCGCCGTCGCCCTGATGCACGGCCACGTCAACCCGGCCCATGAGTCCCGCGTGGGCCAGCTTGCGGCCGAGGCCGGGTTCACCCAGATCTCGCTTTCGCACCAGGTCAGCCGCCTGGCCAAGCTGGTCCCCCGCGGCGACACTACCACGGTCGACGCCTACCTTTCGCCGATCCTGCGCCGCTACGTCGCGCAGGTCGAAGGCGCCCTGGACATGGGGCGCGCGACCGGGCGGCTGCTCTTCATGCAGTCGAACGGCGGCCTGACCGAGGCGCACCGCTTCCAGGGCAAGGACGCCATCCTCTCAGGCCCGGCAGGCGGGATCGTCGGCATGGTCGCCACCGCCCGCGCGGCGGGTTTCGACCGACTGATCGGCTTCGACATGGGCGGCACCTCGACCGACGTCAGCCACTACGCGGGCGTTTACGAACGCTCGTTCGAGACCGAAGTCGCAGGCGTGCGGATGCGCGCGCCGATGATGGATATCCACACGGTCGCTGCGGGGGGCGGCTCCATCTGCAGCTTCCGCGACGGCCGCTTCCAGGTCGGCCCCGAAAGCGCCGGCGCCAATCCCGGACCTGCCAGCTATCGCCGGGGCGGCCCGCTGACGATCACCGACTGCAACGTGATGCTCGGCCGCCTTTCGCCCGCCCATTTCCCCGCCGTCTTCGGCCCGAATGGCGATCAGCCGCTGGATGCCGCCATCGTCCGGCAGAAGTTTCAGGCCCTCGCCAAAACGGTGGCCGCCACCACCGGCCGCCTCGACCCGCCCGAGGTGATTGCCGAGGGCTTCCTGCGCATCGCCATCGACAACATGGCGAACGCGGTGAAGAAGATCAGCGTCCAGCGCGGGCATGACGTGACCGGCTACACCCTTCAATGCTTCGGCGGGGCCGGCGGCCAGCACGCCTGCGGGGTGGCCGATGCGCTGGGAATGCGGACGGTATTCCTGCATCCGCAGGCCGGGGTTCTGTCAGCCTTCGGCATGGGCCTCGCCCACCTCCGCGCCCTGCGCGAGGTCCAGTTCGACGCTCCCCTCGCGCGGCTGGACGAGGCCCGCGCCCGGATCGCCGCCTTGGCGACCGAAGCCGCGGCCGAGCTTGCCGCACAGGGCATCCCCGCCCCGCGGGTGACCCGCACCGCCTATCTGCGCTACGACGGCTCGCACCAGTCGCTGCCCGTGGCTTTCGGCGACGGCGATGCCATGGCCCAAGCCTTCGCCGCCGCCCATCAGGCCCGCTTCGGCTTCACCTCACCCGAACGCGCGATCCTGTTCGAGATGCTCGCGGTCGAGGCCGAGGGCGGCGGGGCCGACCTCCCCGACCTCTCCCCCGGCTCCTCGGCGGCGCAGCCGGTCGACCACCTCACCCTCTGGACCGAAGGCGCCTGGCGGCAGGTCCCGCTCTACCGCCGCGAGGACTGTGGCACCGCGACCCGGATCACCGGCCCGGCCGTCATCACCGAGGCCACCGCCACCACCATCATTGAGCCCGGCTGGGACGCCCAGGTCGATGCCCAGGCCAACCTGATCCTGCGCCGCGTGACCGCGATCGCCCGTCCCCCGGCGGCGGGAACCGAGGCCGACCCCGTGCTGCTTGAGGTGTTCAACAACCTTTTCATGTCGGTCGCCGACCAGATGGGCGCGACGCTGGCCAACACCGCCTGGTCGGTCAACATCAAGGAAAGGCTGGATTTTTCCTGCGCGATCTTCGATGCGGCCGGGGACCTTGTCGCCAATGCCCCGCATGTGCCGGTGCATCTCGGCTCCATGTCCCATGCGGTCAAGACGGTGATCGCGGCGGTGGGCGCCACGGCGCGCGAGGGCGACGCCTGGATGCTGAACTCGCCCTGGAACGGCGGGACGCATCTACCCGATGTGACCGTGATCACCCCGGTTTTCGTGGGCGGGCGCCCCACCTTCTGGCTCGGCTCGCGCGGGCATCATGCCGATATCGGCGGCCGAACCCCCGGCTCCGGCCCCCCGGACAGCACCCGGATCGAGGAGGAGGGTGTGGTCATCGACCTCTTCCCCTTGGTCGCCGAAGGCCAACTGCGCGAGGCCGAGACGCGCGCGCTCCTCGCCTCGGGCCGTTGGCCCTGCCGGTCGATCGACCAGAACATGGCCGACCTCAAGGCCCAGATCGCCGCGAACGAGACCGGGCGGCGCGAGCTCCTCCGCGTGGTGGCGGTTCATGGGGAAAAGGTTGTGGCGGCCTATATGGGTCACGTCCAAAGGAACGCGGAGGAATGTGTCCGCGCGGTGATCGATCGGCTCCATGACGGATCGTTCACTTACCCGATGGATATCGGAACAATCATTCAGGTACAGATCAAGGTGGACCGCGCGACCCGCCATGCAGTGATCGATTTCACCGGCACCAGCCCACAACATTCGGGCAACTACAATGCCCCGCAGGCGGTGACCCGTGCGGTGGTGCTGTATGTCTTCCGCACTCTGGTCGGCAAGCCGATCCCGCTCAACGAAGGCTGTCTGGAACCTCTGACCATCATCGTGCCCGAGGGGACACTGCTGAACCCCCGCGCCCCGGCGGCGGTGATCGCGGGGAATACCGAGGTCAGCCAGTCCGCCTGCAACGCGCTTTACGGCGCGCTGGGCGTGGTGGCGGCGGCGCAGGGGACGATGAACAACTTCATCTGGGGCAACGAGGCCTTCCAGAACTACGAGACCATCGCCGGCGGTACAGGTGCGGGGCCGGGTTTTTCGGGCTGCGATGCGGTGCAAAGCCACATGACCAACACAAGGATGACCGACCCCGAGGTGCTGGAAAAGCGTTTTCCGGTGCGGCTGGAGGCCTTCGGGATCCGCGAAGGCTCGGGCGGGGCGGGGCGCTGGCGCGGGGGGAATGGTGCGGTGCGACGGCTACGGTTCCTGGCGCCGGTCACGGTCACGACGCTGTGCGGCAGCCGGAAGGTCGCGCCCTTCGGGGCCCAGGGCGGCGGAGCGGGAGCGGTGGGCGAAAACCTCGTGCATTGGCCCGACGGCCGGGAGGAGCGGCTGGAAGGCAACGACGAGCGCGACCTTCCGGCGGATGCGGTCTTCGAGATGCGGACGCCGGGTGGCGGCGGCTGGGGCGGATTGTGACGGGCACAAGAGCCCGGTTGATGCCGCGCCCGGCCCGTGCTGAGACTGCATCCGTCCGACATGGGGGAAGCTGGCGATGCGGGTCTTCATCAACGGGTTCGGCCGGATCGGCCGGTCGGTGCTGCGGGCCTGGTTGCAGGCACCGGGCAACTGGCCGGGGCTGGAGATCGTCGGGATCAATGACATCGCCGCGCCCGAGATGTGCGCCTACCTTTTCGAGTATGACAGCGTGTTCGGACCCTGGCGCGGCTCGGTCGCGCTGGAGGGGGGCGCGCTGGTGGTGGACGGTCGCAGGGTGCCCCTGCATCGCGCGCCGGACCTCTCGGTGCTGGACCTGTCGGGCATCGATCTGGTGATGGAATGTACTGGCCGGGCCGATGCGGCCGAGGTGGCCGGGCGCGGCCTGCGGGCGGGGGCGGGGCGGGTGCTGGTCTCGGGCCCCTCGGCGGCGGCGGAGGTGACGGTGGTCCTGGGGGCAAACGAGCACCGGCTGGCGGGGCAGAAGATCGTCTCGAACGCCTCCTGCACCACCAATGCGCTGGCCCCGCTGGCGCGGTTGATCCATCGGAACTGGGGGATCGTGACCGGGTCGATGACGACCGTCCACTGCTATACAGGCAGCCAGCCCACGGTGGACGCCCCGGCCGCCGACTATCCGCGCAGCCGGGCGGCGGCGCTGTCGATGGTGCCGACCACGACCTCGGCTGCGCGACTGCTGGACGGGGTCCTGCCCGAGGTCGCGGGCCGGATCATCGCGCAGGCGGTGCGGGTGCCGGTGGCCTCGGTCTCATGCGTGGACTTCCATCTGGTCACGGAAGGACGCCCCTCGGTCGAGGAGGTCAACGCGGCCTTCCGCGGGGCCGGGGGGGTGATCGGGGCGACGGATCGGCCGCTGGTCTCGACCGACCTGCGGGCGCGGCCCGAGTCGGTGGTCATGGCCTGCCCGGAGACGAAGCTGTCGGCCGGGGGGATGCTGCGGGTCTTCGGCTGGTATGACAACGAATGGGGATTCTCGAACCGGATGCTGGATGTTGCCTGCCGGATGGGCTGAGGCTGTCCACGGTGGACATTTCTTGATTAGTGTTCCGAATCAATATCTTGTGCATGTCCGTTCAGCATTTGTTAAGACTTGCGGCGGACCTTAGTCCAAGCCATCATCCGGGATCGCCAGCACGGTGCCGCAGGCCTTGCAGTGGACCGCGTCCGGGTCATGGCGGCGCAGGCCGCAGGTCGGGCAGGGATACTCCACCTTGCGGGGCCGGAAGATCACCTGGACCAGGCGCAGGAACAGGCTGATCCCGAAGATCATGATGACCACGGACAGAAGTTTGCCCGAGTTCCCAACCAGGATGATGTCGCCGAAGCCCGTGGTCGAAAGCGTGGTCACGGTGAAATACAGCGCATCGACATAGTTCCCGATCTTCTCGTTCACTCCCGACTGGGTCTGGTAGACCAGCCCGGTCATCACGAAGATGAAGATCAGCAGGTTCAGCGCCGCCCGGAACGCGGTCTCGTTCCGGCGAAAGCCCGGAATGTCGTCGCGCAACTGCGTCAGGGTCTGTGGCGAGTGGAACACGCGATACAGCCGCAGCACGCGCAGGAAGGCGAGCCCCTCGCCCCAGATCGGCACCAGCAGCGAGAAGATGACCAGAAGGTCGGCCACGCCCCAGGGGCTGAAGATCTCGCGCAGGGGCCTGCGCGCGATCCAGATCCGGGCGACAAGGTCGGCCAGGAACACCACGCCGATCGCGATGTCGATCACCAGCACCTGCGTCCCGCGCGGCAGGAACGAGGTCGCCACCAGCCAGGCGACGGTCGAAAGGTCGAAGGCCAGCAGCGCATAGCGGAAGCGGTCGCCGACGGGACCGTCGCTTTCATAAAGGATCCGCAGGCGGCTGCGCAGGGAAGACGACGGCTTGGTCATGGGCTTTCGGCGATGCTGGTGGCGACTGTCCGCCGTGCCAGCCCGCAGGTCAAGGCGCAGGTCACGCCGACGGGGGCAGGGGGGGCCGGGGCGATTTTGCGCTGGAGTGCCGGTCTGAAGCCCGGCCTACGGGGCGCTTTCCCGCAGCAGGAGGACCACGCCAAGCAGCAGGATGGCAATGCCGGTCAGTTGCCGCGCGCTGGTCCTTTGGCCGAAGGCGACGCGCGCGACGATCAGGGCCAGGACGACCTCGACCAGGGCCAGGGTGCGGACATTGGCGGCCGTGGTCAGGGCAAAGCCGGTGAACCAGAAGGCCGAGGCCAGCGCGCCGAGGAAGCCCGCTGCCAGCGAAGGGGTGATGGCGCGGAAACTGCCGGTCAGCGCGGCGCGGTCGCGCAAGCCAAGCCAGAGGCCAAGCGCCAGGGTCTGCAGCGCCAGCGTCAGGGCAAGGATCGTCAGGGCGCGGATGAGGAAGGTTCCCTCGGGCAGCGCGGTGATCGCGCCCCGAAAGCCGATGGCCGAGACCCCGAAGGCGAGGCCCGCTGTCAGTCCGAGCATTGCGGGGCCAAGGCCCGAGAGCATGGCGCGGCCCTGGCCGGGTTTCAGGGTCATCACCAGGACCCCGGCCACGGCGACGGCGATGGCGGCAAGCATGGGGAGCGTCAGCGCCTCGCCCAGGACGGCCCAGCCGACGAGGGCGACGAGGACGGGCTCGACCTTGAGCCAGGCGGTGACGAGGCCGAAGCCCTGGGTCCGCATGGCCTGCAGCATGAGGGCGGTGGCCGCGATCTGGGCCAGTGCGCCGAGGGCGGCGAAGCCGAAGGCGCGCGGGGTGAGGCCGGGCAGGGGCGCGCCGCTGAGGCCAAGCGCGAGGGCAAGGAACAGCGCGGCGAAGGGCAGACCGAAAAGGAAGCGGACATTGGTCGCGCCAAGGGTGCCGAGGCGTTCGGTCAGCCCGCGCTGCGCGGCGTTGCGGCCGGTCTGGGCCAGCGCGGCTGCGAGGGTGACGGGGATCCAGAGCTGGTCCATGGCGGGAACCGTGGGAATGAGGCTGGGGAGTAGGGTGGGCATCATGCCCACCCTACGCTTGTGACTGCCGGGGGGTCAGCCGCCCCTTACAGTGTCGATCATCAGCTGGACGTTGTCCGGGTGCGCGTCCGGGGTGATGCCATGGCCGAGGTTGAAGATATGCGGCCCTTTGGAGAAGGCCTTGACCACATGGCGCGTCGCCGCGACGAGCGCCTGGCCGCCAGTGACCATATGTTCGGGCGCAAGGTTGCCCTGGACGCAGCCGTCGATCTGGACATTGGCCGCCGCCCATTCCGGGCTGACAGAATTGTCGAGCGCCACGCAATCGGCCCCGGTACGGTGGGCGAAACCGATATAGCCCTGGCCCGCCTCGCGCGGGAAGGCGATGACGGGGATGCCGGGGTGGCGGGCCTTGAGCGCGGCGATGATCTGCGCGGTCGGCGCCTCGGCAAAGTCCTTGAAGTCCTGGCCCTTGAGGGACCCGGCCCAGCTGTCGAAGAGCTTGACCACCTCGGCCCCGGCCTCGATCTGGGCGGAGAGGTATTCGACGGTCGCCTCGGTGATGCGGTCGATCAGCGCCTGGAAGGTCGGGCGGTCGTGGGCCTTCAGCTCATGCGCGCGGGCCTGGTCCTTGGACCCCTTGCCGGCGATCATGTAGGTCGCCACGGTCCAGGGCGCGCCGGCGAAGCCGATCAGCGTGGTTTCCTTCGGCAGTTCGCGCGACAGGATGCGGACGGTTTCGTAGATGGGCGACAGGGTGTCGTGGATCGCCTCGGTCGGCTTCAGGTTGGCGACCTGGGCCGGGGTGTCCGTCGTCTCCATCCGGGGGCCTTCGCCGGTCTCGAACCAGAGTTTCGGGCCAAGCGCCTGGGGCAGGAGAAGGATGTCGGCGAACAGGATCGCCGCGTCAAAGCCGTAGCGGCGGATCGGTTGCAGCGTGACCTCGGCGGCGAGGTCGGGGGTGTAGCAGAGCGAGAGGAAGTCGCCCGCCTTGGCCCGCGTCTCGCGGTATTCGGGCAGGTAGCGGCCGGCCTGGCGCATCATCCAGATCGGGGGGGTGGGCAGCACCTCGCCCTTGAGCGCGCGCAGGATGGTCTTGGTCATCATCGGTCCTTTCGGTTCGGTCCATGGGTCGGCTGCGGGGGCGGCGTTGTCAAGAGTTGTCAGTCTGGCCTGACAGGGGTAAGCCTTGGCGCATGAGCGATGATCTGCACCCCCGCCCGCCCGCTGAAGATCGGCACCCGTGGTTCTCCGCTGGCCCTGTGGCAGGCGCATGAGACGCGGCGCTGCCTGATGGAGGCCTTCGGCCTGCCCGAGGCGGCCTTCGAGATCGTGGTGATCAAGGTCACAGGCGACCAGATCCAGGACAAGGCGCTGCGCGAGATCGGGGGGAAAGGCCTTTTCACCCGCGAGATCGAGGAGGCGCTTCTGGACGGCGGGATCGACATCGCGGTCCATTCGATGAAGGACATGCCGGTCCTGCAGCCTGAGGGGCTGGTGCTGGACTGCTATCTGGAACGGGCGGATGTGCGGGATGCCTTTGTGTCTCCGCATTACGGGTCGATTTCCGAGCTGCCGCAGGGGGCGACGGTCGGCTCGTCCAGCTTGCGGCGGCGGGCGCAGTTGGCGCTTCGGCGGCCGGACCTGAACCTGGTGGAGTTCCGGGGGAATGTGCAGACCCGGATGCGCAAGCTGGCGGATCGGGTGGCGGATGCGACGTTCCTGGCGATGGCGGGGCTGACGCGGCTGGGGATGCTGGAGGTCGTACGCTCGGCCATCGAGCCCGAGGAGATGCTTCCCGCTGTCGCGCAGGGTGCGATCGGGGTGGAGCGGCGCAGTGCCGACGACCGCGTCGCGGCGATGCTGGCACGGGTTCACCATGGCGAGACCGGGCTGCGGCTGGCGGCGGAACGGTCGTTCCTGGCCAGGCTGGACGGATCCTGCGAAACGCCGATCGCGGGGCTGGCGGTGATCGAGGGTGATCAGCTGTGGCTGCGGGGCGAGATCCTGCGTCCCGATGGCTCGGCCTCGCTGAGCGGAGAGCGGCGCGGGCCGGTCGGCGACGGTGCGGCGATGGGGCGCGACCTGGCCGAGGAGCTGCTGGCGAAGGCCGGGCCGGGCTTTTTCGGCTGACGGTCACAAGACGCCGCGACAGCTGCACGGCCCGGGTAAAGCCGAGTGATCTGCCACTGATCGCGAGGTCTGTCTCGCGGCCGCCCTTGCCGCGCCATTCCGCCGACTGCGCCCGGTCGTCGTGGAGCATCGGCTTCGCTTCTGACTGAAGCGGGGCGGGCGGCCCGGCCCATGTATTGTCAGAAGGTAATCCGGTGCGCGCCTTCGACTGGGCGCGGTCGGGTTGAGACGCGCCCGGCAACGGCGGGGTGGGACGGCGATTTCCGAACGGAAATCGTGACGGAAATCGAACGAGGTCAGTCCTGCGCGCGCAGGGTGCGGGCGGGGCGGGCGTTCAGCGGCCTCAGCGCGAAGAAGAGGCCCGCAAGCAGGGTCGCAAGGACGCCGCCCGCGACGATGCCCAGGGCCGAGACCGGCTCGAACCGATAGTCCGACTCCATCACGAAGGTCATGACGGCCCAGCCGCTGATCCCCCCGGCGATGACGGCGACGACGCCCGCGGCGGCCCCCATCAGGGCCGAGCGCAGGGCGAAGCTGGAGAGGATTTTCCCGCGCGTCGCGCCCAGGGTCTTGAGGATCGCGGATTCGTAGATGCGGGCCCGTTCCCCTGCGGCTGCGGCGCCGATCAGGACCACGAAGCCGGTGACAAGCGTGCCTGCGGCGGCCCAGGCGGTGGCGGTGGCGATGGCGCTGAGGGCCTCGGCCACACGGTCCACGGCCTCGCGGATGCCGATGGCGGTGATGTTGGGCCAGGTTTTCGTCACGTCCTTGAGGATTTGCGCCTCGGCCTCGGGGGGTGCGTAGACGGTGGCGATGTGGGTGTGCGGGGCACCGGCCAGCGCGGCGGGGTTCAGGGTCATCACGAAGCCCATCCCGGCGTTGGAGAAGTCGACCTCGCGGAACGAGGTGATCGTGGCGGTCAGATCGCGGCCCAGGATGTTGACGGTCATCGTGTCGCCGAGTTGCAGGCCGATTTCCTCGGCCTCTTCGGCGGCGAAGCTGATCTGCGGCTCGCCGGTGTAATCCTCGGGCCAGAACTGTCCCGCCGTGATCCGGGTCTTTTCGCCGGGCACGGCGGCATAGGTGATGCCGCGGTCGCCGCGGACGACCCAGTGGTCGCCGGCGACTTCGCGCGCGGGGCGGCCGTTGATCTGGGTGATGACGCCGCGCAGCATGGGGGCGGTTTCGATTTCGGTGACGGCGGGGTTTGACACCACCATGTCGAGGAAGCCGTCGATCTGGTCGGGCTGGATATCGACGAAGAAGAAGGCGGGCGCGCGGGTCGGCAGGTCGGTGGCGATGGCCTGGCGGAGGTTCCAGTCGATCTGGCCAACGGCGGCGAGGACGGAAAGGCCGAGGCCGAGCGAGAGGACGACCGAGGTGGCGTCGGACCTGGGGGCCCCGATCGCCGAGAGGGCGGCGCGGGTGGCGGGGCGGCCGTGGGTCAGTTTCGTGCGGGCGAGGCGGCGGGTGGCCCAGCGGAGGCCCGCGGCGGCCAGCGCGAGGATGAGGAGGGCGCCGAGGACCCCGCCCGCCGCGCCGAGGGCGAGCACCGGGATGCCGGAGAGCCAGGTGGCGCTGCCGATCAGCGTCAGGGCCAGAAGGCCGAGGGCGGCGAGATAGCGTTTCCGGGGCCAGGTGCGGGTGCCGGTGCCACCACGGTAGAGGGCGGCGGGGCGGATGCGTTCGGTCCGGGCGAGGGGGAGGAGAGTGAAGATGAGCGCGGAGAGGGTGCCGTAGAAGGCGGCCTCCAGCAGTGCGCCGGGGGAAAGGCGGATCTCGGCCGGGAAGGGGAGGGAGGCCTCGATCAGGGGCGCGGCGAGGACGGGGGCGACGGCGCCGAGGGCAAGGCCGATGGCGATGCCCAGGGCAGAGAGGATCGCGGTCTGCCAGAGGTAGCTGCGGAAGATCAGGCCGCCTTCGGCCCCGAGGGTCTTGAGGGTGGCGATGGTTTCCACCTTGCCGTCCAGGTAGCTGCGGATCGCGGCAGAGATGCCGACGCCACCCACGGCGAGGCCCGCAAGGCCGACGAGGACCAGGAAGCTGCCGATGCGGTCGACGAAGGCCTCGATCCCCGGTGCGGCGTTGCGGCTGTCGGTCCAGCGCATCCCCTTGTCGCGGAAGGTGGATTCGGATTGATCCTCAAGGGTTTGCAGGTCGGCTTCGGGGGGCAGGAGCAGGCGGTAGCGGGTCTCGTACATCGAGCCCGAGGCCAGGAGGCCGGAGTTCTGGAGGGCGTCGGAGCGGACGACAGTGCGGGGGCCGAGGGTGAAGCCGGTGGAGGCGCTGTCGGGCTCGCGCGTCAGGGCGGCGGTGAGGCGGAAGGTTTGCGTGCCGAGGCGGAAGCTGTCGCCGATGGCGAGCGAGAGGCGCTCGATCAGGACGGGGTCCATGATGGCGCCGGGCAGGCCGTCGCTCTCGGCAAGGGCTTCGGCCACCGGGAGCGGCGGGTCGAGTTCTGCGGCGCCGGTCAGGGGCCAGGCGCTGTCGACGGCCTTGATCTGGGTGAGGGCCTGGTCGCCCTCGATCAGCGCCATCGAGCGGAAGTCGTAGACCTCGGAGACCTGGGTGGCGATGCGGTCCATGTAGGCGCGTTCGTCGGCGTCGGCCTGGCGGTAGGTGAAGCGCATCTCGGCGTCGCCGCCAAGGATCACCGCGCCCTGGTCGGTCAGGCCCTGCTGGATGCCGGTGCGGAGGGTGCCGACGGCGGCGATGGCGGCGACACCGAGGGCGAGGCAGGCGAGGAAGACGCGGAAACCGCGCAGGCCGCCGCGGAGTTCACGGCGGGCGATGGTGAGGGAGAGGCTCATTCGGCGGCCTTTGCCAGCGGTTCGGGGGCGAGAAGGCCGTCGGCGAGGCGGATCACGCGGTCGCAGCGGGCCGCGAGTTCGGGGGCGTGGGTGACAAGGACCAGCGTTGCGCCGTGACGGTCGCGGAGGCCGAACAGAAGGTCCATGATCGCCTGGCCGTTGACGCCGTCGAGGTTTCCGGTGGGCTCATCCGCCAGAAGGATCGCGGGCCGGGGCGCGGCGGCGCGGGCCAGCGCCACGCGCTGCTGTTCGCCGCCGGACATCTGGCTGGGGTAGTGGTGCATCCGGGACCCGAGGCCGACGGCGGTCAGTTCGGCCTCGGCCCTCGCGAAGGCGTCGGATGCGCCGGCGAGTTCCAGTGGCAATGCGACGTTCTCGAGCGCGGTCATCGTCGGAATGAGGTGGAAGGATTGGAACACAACCCCCATATTCCCCCGACGAAAGCGGGCGAGCGCGTCCTCATTCATCGCGGTCAGGTCCTGCCCCAGGGCAAGCACGCGGCCGCCGGTGGCACGCTCCAACCCGCCCATGAGCATGAGGAGCGACGACTTGCCCGACCCCGATGGCCCGATGAGCCCGACCGTTTCGCCCTTGTGGACCGAAAGCGTGATGCCCTTCAGGATCTCGACCGGGCCGGCATTGCCGGCAAGGGTAAGCCGCGCATCGGTCAGCGCGAGGACGGGATCGGTCATGCAAAGGGTCCTTCGGGCAGGGCTTTCAGTCGGATATGGCGCGGCTCGGCAAATGCGCAATGCTGCAGTTGCAATCTTGACGATGTCAACTTTGGCAGCCGCCGAGCCGGTCACGATCGTGGCACTGGGCGACAGCCTGACGGCGGGCTATGGGCTGGCCGACCAGACGCAGGGCTTTGCCCCGGTGCTGGAGGGCTGGCTGCAGGCGCGCGGGCATGACGTGGCGGTGCAGAATGCGGGCGTTTCGGGCGATACGACGGCGGGGGGGCTGGCGCGGATCGGCTGGGCGCTGGGCCCGGAAGCGGATGCGCTGATCGTGACCCTGGGGGGCAACGACCTGCTGCGCGGGATCGACCCGGCGGCCTCGAAGGCCAATCTGGACGGCATCCTGAAAGAGGCGGCGGCGCGGGACTTGCCGGTGCTGCTGGTGGCGATGAAGGCGCCGGGCAACTTCGGGCCGGAGTACAAGGCGGCCTTCGATGCGATGTATGGCGAGTTGGCGACGCAATACGGGGCGCTTCTGGCCGAGGATTTCTTCGGCGGACTGCGGGCGGTGGGGGCGGACCCGGCCGATCCGGGCTCGATGGTGGCCTTCATGCAGCCGGATGGACTGCACCCGAACCCGGAAGGCGTGCGGCTGATTGTCGAGGGGCTGGGGCCGCAGGTCGAGGCGCTGCTGGCGGCGGTCGAGACGAAGGGACAGAATCCTTGAAGAAAGAAACTTGGGTCCCGGCAAGGATAGCGTGGCGCGGGTGGCTGCGAGTGTTTCCTCAGCGCGGCGGACTGGCGGAGGCGCCGTGACGGGCGAGTGTCGGCGCAAAGGAGGGCATCGGAATGGAGCATGAGATTGCCTGGCGGGTCGGGGTCTTTCTGGGCGTCCTGCTGGCTCTTGCGGGGCTGGAGCGGTTGGCGCCGCGTCGCGCCTTGGTCCAGCCGAAGCCCCGGCGCTGGGCGGTGAACCTGGCGCTGGTGGTGATCGATGCGGTGACGCTGCGGGCCCTGGCGCTGGCCTTGCCGGTCCTGGCGGTCGCGGCGGCAGTGGATGCGGGGCGGCTGGGGTGGGGGCTGTTCAACCTTCTGGACTGGCCCGGCTGGCTTGAGCTGCTGCTGGCGGTCCTGATCCTGGATCTGGCGATCTGGGCGCAGCATCTGGTGACGCACAAGGTCCCGCTTCTCTGGCGCTTTCACCGGGTTCATCATGCCGACCGGGATTTCGACGTGACCACGGCGCTGCGCTTTCATCCGGTGGAGATTGCGGCCTCGGCCGGGGTGAAGGTGGGGCTGGTCTATCTGCTGGGGCCTTCGGCGCTGGCGGTGCTGCTGTTCGAGATCCTGCTGAACGCGACAGCGATGTTCAACCATGCGAACCTGCGGTTGCCCGGCTGGCTGGACCGGCTGGTGCTGGTGACGCCGGACATGCACCGGGTGCATCATTCGGTGCATCGGAGCGAGCATGACAGCAATTACGGCTTTGCCCTGTCGGTCTGGGACCGGAATTTCGGGACATATGTGCCAGAACCGAAGGCAGGGCATGAGGCGATGGTGGTGGGACTGGAATGGCAGGACGAGCGGACGATGCGGCTGGGCTGGGTGCTGGGGCTGCCCTTCTTCCGGCGCTAGAGGCCGGGCTTGAGGCCGAGCGGCTGGAGGTTCTGGGCGGTTTTGCCGTGGCCGAGGGCGAGGAGGGGTTTCCAGCGGGCACGCGGACGCTGTTGCTGCTTGGCCCGGCCGAGCCGGGGTTCTGGGCGCATCTGCAGGCGCAGCCGGAATGGGACGGGCCGGATCCGGTGGACCGCTGGTCGCGCCGGGTGATCGGGCGGATCGCCTGTGACCTGGGGGCAAAGGCGCTGTTTCCGTTCGGGGGGCCGCCGTACCACCCGTTCTACCGCTGGGCGCTGCGGACGGGGCGGGTCTGGGACAGCCCGGTGCGGCTGCTGGTGCACTCCGGCCAGGGGTTGATGGTCAGCTTTCGCGGCGCGCTGGCGCTGAAGGAGGCGGTCCCGGTGCCGCCCCCGGTGGCGAAGCCATGCGAGGGTTGCGCGGCCCCCTGTCTGGCCGCCTGCCCCGTGGGTGTGCTGGGGGCAGAGGGGTATGACGTGCCCTTGTGCCATGCCTTCCTGGACCGGGCGGAGGGCGAGGTCTGCATGACCGGCGGTTGCCTTGTGCGCCGCGCTTGCCCGGTGTCGCAAAGCTATGCAAGACTGCCGGAACAGTCGGCCTATCACATGGGACAGTTCCACAAATGAAGCGGTTGATCCTGACGCGGCATGCGAAATCCTCGTGGGATGATCCGCTGATGCCCGACCACGACCGCCCCCTGAACGAGCGGGGCAAGGCAGCGGCGGCGGATCTGGGGCAGTGGCTGGCGAGCCGGGACTATGTCCCGGGCGAGGTGCTGTGTTCCGACGCGCTGCGGACGCGGAAGACCTTTTCCGGGATCGCCCCCGCCCTGCCGGGAAGCCCGGTGCTGGAACTGAAGCCGGCGCTGTATCACGCCGGGCCGGATGTGATGATGGCGGTCTTGCGCCATGCCAGCGCGGATGTGGTGATGATGATCGGCCACAATCCCGGGATCGCCGAATTCGCCGCTCGGCTGGTGGCGCATCCGCCGTCAAGCCCGGAGTTCGCCCGTTATCCGACCGGGGCGACTCTGGTTGCCGATTTCGACGTCGCGGACTGGGGGGCGGTGGCCTTCGGGTCCGGCGTGGTCGTCGATTTCATCGTCCCGCGCGAGATCCTGGCGTAAGCTGCGGTCGCGGGGGTGGGGGTGGAGGTGGGGTGGAACCCCACCTTACGGATTTCCGGGCCATGGGTCGATGAGCCGGACACTCCCCCTTCCGTTGACTGGGATCGACCGTGGGCCAGGCCCGTCCTGTCCCCGGTCAAATGGCCAAGGCGGCTTGGCGCGGTGACGCGCGCGAAGGGTAGTGTCGCGCGCAGGCCCCTTGCCTGTGCGCGGCCCTGGCTTGGTGTCGGTCCCGGACCGGGCGCAGTGTGGGGGCCCTTGCCGGGACGGGTGCGGTGCAAGGTGGACCTGGGGTGGCGCGAGCTTCGCCGCACCGGGAACGTCGGGCGTTTCGATCTTTCGGTCGGCCCGGGCGTCAGGCACCGGGGAGCCTTGCGGGCGGGTTTCGGGTCGGCGGTGCCGTTGGCCGGGCCCGTGAGCTTCCTTGCGCGGGGCCTTGTCCCGGCCTGATCGAAGATCACTTTCCGCTTGGCCCGGTGGCAGGGGGGCTTTGGCGGTTGGTCCGGGCTGCGCTCTGTCGGTGGAAAGGCCGGGGGGCGGGCCCCCGGCCGAGCCTGCGTCAGTGATCGGCCATCGCGGCGGCGGACTTGGCCTCGGCGACGGATCCCTTCGCCCCGTTGAAGAAGGCGCTCAGCAGCACGGCGGTGATCGAGGCAAGCAGGATGCCGGATTCGATCAGCGGGTGGATGTCGTGGGGCATCCACTGCTTGAAGTTCGGCGCGACCAGCGGGATCATCCCCATGCCGACCGAAACCGCGACGATGAACAGGTTGTTGCGGTTCTTCGCGAAGTCGACCCCCGCAAGGATGCGGATCCCCGTGGCGGCGACCATGCCGAACATGACCAGACCGGCTCCGCCCAGGACCATGGTGGGGATGCTTTCGACCAGCGCGCCCATCTTGGGCACCAGGCCGAGGACGATCAGAATCAGCCCGCCCGCGACGCAGACAAAGCGGCTGCGCACCCCCGTCACGCCGACGAGTCCGACATTCTGGCTGAACGACGTATAGGGGAAGGTATTGAAGATCCCGCCCAGCACGGTCCCGAGGCCGTCGGTGCGCAGACCGGCCGAGAGCATGGGCTGGGTCACCGGCTTGCCGGTCATGTCGCCCAGGGCAAGGAACATGCCGATCGATTCGATCATCACCACGATCATCACCAGCGTCATGGTCACGATCATCACCAGGTCGAAGGTCGGCATGCCGAAATGGAAGGGCGTGATCAGACCGAACCAGGACGCGTCGGCGACCTTGGTGAAGGTCATCTTGCCCAAAGCCACGGCGATGACCGCGCCGATGATGATGCCAAGGAGGACCGAGATATTGGCGACGAAGCCCTTGGCAAAGCGCGCGATGACCAGGATCGAGGCCAGGACGATGGCCGAGATCGCCACGTTGCCAAGGGGGGCGTAGGCCTGGTTCATCATCGTGGCGGCGGGGGCGAGTTTCGCGGGCGCCTCGGGCAGGCCGGCGGCGGCGGCTTCGGTCGCGGCCTTCAGCCACTCGGCATGGGCGGGATCGACGATCATCGGCGCGGTCGGGCCGACCGGGTTGCCGAAGATCCAGTTGATGCCGATCCGCATGAGGCTGACGCCGATCACCAGGATGATCGTGCCGGTGACGACCGGCGGGAAGAAGCGCAGCATCCGGCTGACGAAGGGGGCGATGATGATGGAAATCACCCCGGCGGCGATGATCGCGCCGAAGATCGCGCGGGCGCCCTCGGACCCGCCCTGGGCGTTGGCCATGGCGACCATCGGGCCCACGGCGGCGAAGGTCACGCCCATCATCACCGGCAGCTTGATGCCGAA
>JBKHWC010000026.1:0-37414 GCA_046569765.1 Alphaproteobacteria bacterium
CGTGTGACCCAGTGCGACAAGCTGGGCGTGGAGATGCGCTATAACAGCTTTGCCGATACCGATGCGATCCTTGCTGACAATCCTGACGTGGTGATCATCGCCACGGGTGGGCTGCCCCACACCGCAGTGCTGAAGGCAGGCAACGAACTGGTGACCTCGGCCTGGGATATCATTTCGGGCGATGTGAAGCCCGGTTCGGACGTGCTGATCTATGACGATGCGGGCGACCATGCCGGATTGCAGGCAGCCGAAGTCATCGCCGCCTCAGGCGCGAAGCTGGAAATCATGACCCGCGACAGGTCCTTCGCACCGGAAGTGATGGCGATGAACCTCGTGCCCTACATGCGCGCGCTGCAAAAGCGCGACGTGAAGTTCACCGTCACCTATCTGGTCGAGGCGGTCCGCAAGGATGGAAACATGCTCGTCGCGACCGTCGGCAGCGACTATGGCGGCATCGCCAAGGAACAGCGGCACGACCAGATCGTGATCAACCACGGCACGCGGCCCAACGACGACCTGTATCACCAGTTGATCCCCCATTCGGTCAACGAAGGAGCGGTGGATTACGATCGCCTGATCGAGGGCAAGCCGCAGGGGCTGGCCACCAATCCAGCGGGCAAGTTCCAGCTTTTCCGCATCGGTGACGCCGTCGCCGCCCGCAACACCCACGCCGCCGTCTATGACGCGCTGCGTCTGGTGAAGGACATCTGATCCCCCGCCGCTCCCAAGGGGTGGCGTTCCCTTCTGTTACCGGCGGACGGGTCGGGTGTTGACCTGGCGAACGTCAAGATGTCGATGAACCCCTTCGACGAGATTGCGGTGGAAGAGGCGATCCGGCTGAAGGAGAAGGGCGTGGCGACCGAGGTCGTCGTCGTCTCGATCGGGGTGAAGCAGGCGCAGGAGACGCTGCGCAACGCGCTGCGCCTGAACGAGCCGCGCTATGCGTCGCTGCCGAACATCATGAAGGCCAAGGCCAAGCCCCTGGCGACCAAGACTCCGGCCGATTACGGCGTGGACGTGAGCCCGCGCCTGTCGGTCGTCAAGACCGTGGAGCCACTGCTCCTCCTTCGCCAAACACACGGTCAGGCCGGAGATCGCCTTTGCGAAAGTCGGGGACGACGCGCCCTTCGGCAAGATCTGCTGCATCGGCTGTGGCGTCACCAGGGGCAGCTGCGCGGTGCTGAACACCGCCAAGGTCGAGATCGGGGCCAAGGCTGTGGTCTTCGGCCTGGGCGGGATCAGACTCAACGGGATTCAGGGCCTCAAGATGGCCGGAGCCGACAGGATCATCGGTGTCGACCTGAACGACGACAAGGAAGAATGGGGCCGCCGTTTCGGCATGACCCACTTCGTCAACCCGAAGAAACTGGCCGAGCCCGCATCCATCGTGCAGACCATCGTCGACATGACCAAGACGCCCTTCGACAGGATCGGCGGGGCTGACTATTCCTTCGATTGCACCGGCAACGTCAAGGTGATGCGCGACGCGCTGGAATGTACCCATCGCGGCTGGGGCCAGTCCATCATCATCGGCGTGGCGCCTGCGGGAGCCTTCATCGAAACCCGGCCCTTCCAACTGGTTACCGGCCGCGTCTGGAAAGGCACCGCCTTCGGGGGCGCACGGGGCGGGACCGACGTGCCGAAGATCGTCGACGGGTACATGGATGGCAAGATCGAGATCGACCCTATGATCACCCACATCCTGCCTCTCGAACGCATCAACGAAGCCTTCGACCTCATGCACGAGGCCTTCACATCGGCCCGGTCGGGCGAGAATAACCGCGACTGGTGGCCCCATGCGCCGATGGTCCGCTCCATGCGCCGCTCCATCGACCTGATGGAAGACATCGCCCGGGAGACGGGCAACCGCATCGCCATGACGCGGCGCGGCTCTCTGCTCGCCGCCCGACAACTCGTTCGGGTAGCGCCGCTCGAGGCCCTTGAGCCCCACCCGCTCGATCCAGAGCATCGCGTTGTCGCGGGTCCTGGCCTTGTCCACGCCGCGCACCTCCGGCCCGAAGAGCACGTTGTCCAGAACCGCGCGGCGCGGCGGCCGGAACTGGCGTGATCTGTGATGTGCTTGGTTCGCGTCGGCCGCGGAACGCCCTTTCCGCCCCGCCGCCGAAGGCCGGCCGGGTGCAGGCCCAGGTCAGGCTGCGTCGTTCTCTTCGGGCACGAAGTCGTGCTGGGCGTGAAACCGCGCGATCTCGCGCGGGGTTGGGGCGATGCCCGTGTAGATCTGGACGTAGGACGGGATGCGCTTCATGCGCAGCGCGATCGGTTCGCTGATCCGCATGGAGATGCAGCCGATCTGGGTAAGGTAGACCGTCCGCGCGCGGGTTTCGGCATCGACGCCGAAATGGCCCCAACGGTTGAACATCTGCACCAGCGCCTCCAGCCGCGCCAGGTCTTCGCGATGGACACGGTCCATGATCTGCGGATCGCTCTGTGCCCATGCACGTATGGCGAATTCCAGCCCGCTGTCGAAAGCCTTGTCGCCCAGGAAGCAGCCAATCACATTCAGCATCGCCTCGGCCTCGGTTTCGGCAAAAGCCTTGCAGGCGGCGATCATCCCGTCGCTCGTCCTCGACGCCCAGCGGTCTGCCAGCGCCGTCACCAAGGACTGCCGATCTTCGAAGTGCCAGTAAAAGCTGGTCCGCGCGATCTTCAGTCGCTTGGACAACGACTGAATCGTCACTGCTTCGATGCCCGACTGGACCAGCAACTCATGCGCAGCCTCCAGCCAGACCTCACGCGAGCCCCGCCAACCGGAGTCTGGAATTTCGATCTTCCTCATGATCTCGTTTCTATTGGCAAACCTTCCAAAGAGGAAGCGGCAGCTCGACACCCGCGTCGAGTCCTGTCAACCGAACACTTCAAGGACCCCGTCGATGAACCGGCCAGCGCGGCCCCGGCCGCAGTCAACACCACGCGACGGTTCGCCCGCGCGAAAAGTAGCGTGTTCAGGCCGTTCTCCAGAACCTTGACCTGACGGCAGCCTGCGTCACGCCCAGTTCGGCAGCAGCGGCGGTGAAACGTCCCAGCCGCGCCGCCGCCTCGAAGGTGGCAAGCGCGCTCATGGACGGGACGGCGCGACGCAGGCCGGGCATGGTCCGGCTCCTTCTGGATCGCAGCCCGACATAATCCAGAGTCATGGATTGGCCGAGCTTTTGAGCAGGTGAGAAAGCCGCGGCCTGCAACTGCGCTTCACGGTCGAAGACGTCGAACCCTTTCCCGTCTGGCCCGGTTTCCGCGGGCGTCTGAACCAGATGATGCCGGGCCTGATGGCACCGGACTATCTGGAGCGCGAGGGTCTTTTGCTGCGGCCCGCCCCTTTCATTCAGACCGTGCGCGACATGCTGCAAAGCCTTGGCTTCGATATGGCGCGGTACCACGAGGAAAGTTTCTCAGGTGATCCGCGAGGGCGCGCCTGCGATCTATGGCCATTACCTGTCCTTTGCGCTTTTGGATCATCTTTCGGTGCATTTGTCGCACGCGCGGAAAGGCGAAGCTCCACCGCCTTCGGGCGGCAGAGGCTGTGCATCGCTGCAGCGAACCGGCAAACGCGGGCCTTGCAAAGCGGCCCGCGAACCTTCTACCCTGCCATCAGGGCGTGCATGGTTGCAGGTGGTCGTGAATCTGGCTCCCGAGGTTCTTGGACTGGACGCGTGTGACGCCGTTCCCGATCGTTGGCTGTCAGTCGAAATCCTGACCGGTCAAACCCCCCTTTCCGGCGAGACCGCACCGCAGGACCTTCGTGCCGTCACAAGGCGTTTCCGCACGCTGCTCTTCGATCGGCCCGCGGATGGGCCCGACCGCCAGACCTATGCGATCCTCGACGCCGCCGTCTGTCCCCACCTGCCCGAGTTGCTGGAGACCTCGGACCTGCCGCACCGCTGCCTCTTCACCGGCACCGCGCTGCAGGAGACGGGCGAAGTTGCGCCCTGGCTGGTCGCGCTGGAGCCGGACCACCGCCTGACCCGGATGCTGATCAGCACCTCGGACCGGCCTGGCGGGCTTTGGGACCTTGAACCCGGGATCATCCTCAGGTCCGGCCTCGACCTCGCGGCTCTCTGGTCCCACTGCCGCAAGTTCACCCGGATCCAGGATGCCGAAGGGAAATGGCTCTTCTACCGCTTCTGGTCCGCCCCGGTCAGCACCCGCGTCCTTTCGCTGGGCAACCGGCCCGAGCTGATCCCCTTCGTCGGCCCGTTCTTCCCGGCCGACGATCCGGGGTTCGAAGTGCTTCTGCTCAACAGCGACCTTACCGCGCGGCTCACCCGCCTGCCCGGCACCCAGCCGCCGCAGCAGCGCCCCGTGCTGACCGATGCCGTGCAGCGCACGATCCGCCAGGTGCGCCGCGCCCAGCAGTATGAGGAACTGATCGACATCACGCTGCGACATGTGCAGGGCAAGACCGCCCTCCCCGAGGCGCACATCCGTCACAACCTGCGCATCAAGCGCGACTGGTATTTCGACGTGGGCTTCTGGCAGCGCGACCACATCGCCAAGCTGCTGGTCTGGGAGGTGCTTCTGGGCCCCGAGTTCATCGACACCTATGCGCAAGGCACCATCCGCGCTATCATCGCCTCTGCGCGGCAGCCCTACGAGGCCATAATGAATATCGAATTTTTCCTGGAGGCCCAGGAAATCCGGCGCACCGAGGAGGCTGCGCGCCTCGGGGCCATGCCATGAGGGCCGCACTCTGGGCGATCGGCGTCACGGTCGCAGGGTTGGTTTTGGCAGGGGGAATGATGTCCAAGGCAGAAACCAGGCCCAGCCGCGTGTCCATCGCGGTCGAGCCGCACGGCTCGGTCCTGGCGGTCATGCGGGCCGTGGTGAACGGCTTGCCGCTGTTCGACTCGTCTCTGCGGGGCAGGACGGAATCCCGCAGTCCGGACTATCCGAATGCGGAAGACGCCACCTTGGCGGTAGAGCTGATGTGGTACGACATTCCTGCAGAACGCTACTACCAGCACGCGTTCGACCTGGATGCCCGACAGCTTTCCACCTTCGGCGATGCCACGGACCACGCCGAAGTCAGGATCGTGCTTGGCCCTGGCGCCGATATCACCGTGACCACGCCTCACCCCGAGGCCTTGCGGCTGGTCGGGTTGAACCGGATGGACGAAATCACCCCTGAAATGGATGTGGATGTCGTGATCGCCGAACTTTGTGCGACCCCCTCGGCTGAGGATCCTTCTGCAGACAAGGATTTGCGCCGAGCGACGGTCGATGAGATCGCCGTGGATGAAGCGATCTTCAATCGCGACAACTGGCTTGCACAAAATGGCGCCCCCGCATCGCGCTGCGGGCCGGAGGGAAGTCAGTGACAACACCTGGCGATGCACTGAATGCCAGCGCCGCCGCAGGTGCCGAGGCCGGTTCCCGGTCGGCCGATTCCACAACCGTAAGCTGCGATTTGGTCAGGGTCGGCATGTTCTTCGACGGCACGGGCAATTCTCGCGACCATGTCGGCACGGACAATATCGACTCGTGGCACAGCAACGTCGACCTGCTTGAGTGGCGGTATCGCAAGACCAGAGCCCCGGTCACGGCGACGCACAACGGCGCAACCGTTCGCGCATCTTACGGATCGCGCTACATTCGCGGTGTCGGGATCGAGGCCGGCGGCGGCAACCAGCAGTGGGGCATCCCGCGCGGGCTGGCCTGGGGCACCGGGCCCGAGGGGGTTGCGGCACGGACCCGCCAGGGGCTTGACGAGGCGCGCGCCGAAATCCGGACCCGGGCCAGGGGATTGGAGCCCTGCTTCGTCCTGCTCGACACCTTCGGCTTTTCGCGCGGTGCCTGCGTGTCGCGTGACTTCGCCAACCATGTGAAGGACGGCGCGATCGTCTTTGCCGGCAAGACGGCCGAGGTGGTGTTCATGGGACTCTGGGACACCGTGTCGTCGATCGGGAACGCGGGCAACACCGCCGGCTGGCCGGCCGAGAATGTGCGGATCGGCACCAACGGCACCGCACGCCATATCGTCCACATCACCGCCAAGGATGAACTGCGGGAGAACTTCCCGCTGACGCTTGCGCAAGGCGGCAAGCGGATCGAGATGGTCGGGGTTCATTCCGACATCGGCGGCGGCTACGATCCGGGCGGCACCAGGGATGTCGTGTCCTACTCGGCCGGCAGGCAGGACGCGTTCTTCGAAACGGTGGCCGAGAAATGGGGGCTGAGCCTGGGCGGTTGGCAGCGTTCCTTACTCGAGCAACGGAAGGAATCCGCGCTGGTCGAGGGCGATCAGCTGAGCGAGACGATAGTGTACGGGTCCTGGATCAAATCCTTCGCCTGGACTGCAGTGCATGGGCTGCAGTTCGTGGCGCTGCGCCTCATGCACGATCAGGCGCGCGAGAATGGTGTCCCGCTTCTGCCGCTTGGCGATTCGATCGAGGGGATCAGCGTCGCGATCTCGGGCGACCTTCTGGCCTACTACAACCAGATCAAGGCCTATCCGCACCGCAGCGACCCCGCGACCGAACTGAACATCCGCCGCAAGCACGCGCATATGTCGGTCGCCAATTCCACCGGCATGGGACCCGAACCCTCGGGCCGCCGCAGAATCGCGAGGATGTGACCGCCATGCGCCCGGTAGCCTGCGTCGGAGACATCCATATCTGCCCGGCCCACGGGCCCAACGTGGTTGCGGCGGGGGGAACGGCGACAGTCGATGGCCGTCCCGTGGCGCGGATCGGCGACGCCTGCGCCTGTGGCTGCCTGATCATCGAGGGCGCCGGCAACGTGATCCTCGACGGGCGGCCCGTCGCGCTTCTGGGCTCCAAGACCACGCTGGGCGGGGTCATCACAGCCTGTCCCGGCCTGGCCTTCGGGCAATGACCCCCCGGCCCTTCCCTGGCCCGGACGCATCTTCGACTATCGCTTGCGCGGATTGTCGCCTAGACTGAACGGGTCGATGACCAGTATGCGCGGGGTGACATGAAGGACGACTTCTCCCAATCCGCCCGCATGGGCCGCCTGACAACCGCACTCGGGCCGGATGTCCTGGTTCTCCTGCGCTTCCAGGGGGAAGAGCGGCTGAACGGCCTGTTCGACTTTGACGTCGATTGCCTGGCCACCAGCGCCGAGCTGGATTTCGACGCGCTGCTGGGAACACAGGCCAGCGTGACGCTGGAGAACCGGCAGTCCAGTCGCCGCTTTGACGGGATCGTGACCGAGGCGCGCTGGCTGGGGGCGGGCGAGAACGGGCTGCGCTACCGCCTCAGGCTGCGGCCGTGGTTCTGGCTGGCCGGCCTGCGCCGCAATCAGCGCATTTTCCACAAGCAGAACGTGGTGCAGATCCTTCAGGAGTTGCTCGCCGCCTATGGTGATGCCGGCCAGCTGGTCGTCGAGACCGAGAACGACTATCCGCAGCTGGAATATACCGTCCAGTTCCGCGAAACCGACCTGGATTTCGCCTGCCGGATGATGGAACGGCACGGCATCTCCTATCACTTCCGCCACCACGAGGGCGGGCATGACATGGTGCTGACCGACGCTGCGGCCAGCCATCCCACCATCGGCCCGCGCGAATTCCACCCGGACGAGGGCCACCACCTGGCGCAGCACGGGCATTTCTGGAGCTGGCAACCGGCGCGGCGCATCACCACCGGCGCGATCCGCCTGACGGACTACAATTTCAAGACGCCCCATGCCAAGATGGAGGTCGACCGCACCGGCGATGCGGCCCATACGCATGGCAAGATCGAAAGTTTCGACTGGCCCGGCGATTACCCCGATCTCGAGCGGGGCAAATTCGTCGCAGCCCTGCGCGCGCAGGCGGAACGCGGGCAGGACAGCCGGTTCGAGGCCGAAGGCGACGTGCTCTCGCTCTGGGCCGGCGCGCGGATGACCCTGACGGGAGAGGAGGTGCCGGGAACCGGCGCCACCTATCTCTGCCTCTTCGCCTCTCATTCCTACACCTCGGACAACTATGGATCGAGCGGGGATCAGGGCGACGACATGACCTATCGCGGGTATTATGTGCTGACGCCCGACACCGCCCCGATGGTTCCGGAACGCAAGACCCCGCGGGCAGATGTGCGCGGGCCGCAGACCGCTGTGGTCGTGGGCGCCGCGGGCGAACAGATCGACTGCGACGAATACGGCCGGATCCTGGTCCGCTTCCACTGGGACCTGGACGGCGCCTGGTCGATGCGCTGTCGCGTGTCGCAGAACTGGTCAGGCAACGGCTGGGGCGGCATGGTCATTCCCCGCATCGGCATGGAGGTGGTGGTCGAATTCCTCGACGGCGACCCGGACCAGCCGCTGGTGACGGGCTGCGTCTACAACGGCCGCAACAGTCCGCCCTACTCGCTGCCCGAGGGCAAGACCAAGTCGGTCTTCAAGACGGACACGCACAAGGGCTCGGGTTTCAACGAGTTGACCTTCGACGACGAGAAGGACAACGAGCTGATCTACATGCACGGTCAGAAGAACCAGCAGATCGAGATCCTGAACGACCGCTCCAAGACGATCGGGCGGGACGAATCCAACGCCATCGGCCGCGACCGCAGCCAGACCGTCGGGCAGGATGAAACGCTCTCGGTCGCCCGCGACCAGCGCGAGGCCGTCGGGCGCGACGTCGTCTACACCGTGGGCCGGAACCAGCAGGAATCCTACGGCAAGGACCATGTCCATGTGGTCGGCAACATCCACAAGCAGGACATCTTTGCCGACCACCTGCTTGAGGTCGGGCGCAATTTCGAAGGGGCGGTTGCGGGCAAGTACACGCTGGACGTGACGAATTCGATCACCACCAACACCAGCATCCACACGCTCATGGCCTTCAGCAAGTTCGTGATCAAGGGACCGTCCGGAAAGATCACGCTGGACGCCTCGGGGATCACGCTCGAAGCGCCGGTGATCCAGCTCAAGGGGATGGTCAAGATGGGCGGCGCGGGCAGCGCGCAGGTGCCGACCCTGCAGGGCGCCGCGAACGCCGCTTTGCCCCTGGTCGAGGAATGTGTGAAGCAGAAGCCGGACGAGTGAGGCCCCGTGCGTCTGACGCGTGAGCCGTTCCTGCCCGTCACGGCCGCCGCCCGGCCGGCCCCCCTGCCCCAGCCGCTGCGCGAGGCGCTGTTCGGGGGCGGTCTGCGCTGCTTTGTCCTGATCGACGGTGCCCGGGTTGCCGCGGTCGACGCCCTGCTCGAGACGGCGGGGGCCAGGGCGCACGGCCTTTTTCAGGAGGACGACGCGCTGCAGGACAGCGCCGCCGCCGGTCCCTGGCTGGCCGAACTTCGGCCCGAGGACAAGCTCTCGCGGTTGATCTTCACCGCATCGAACGCGCCACAGCACCTCTGGGGCCGGGTCAACCTTGTCCTCCTGCGCAGTCGCGCCGAGGCCCCCGCATTGGTCGCGCATTTCCGGCACTACATCCGCTTGCAGCGCGCCGACGGGTCCCGCGCCTTGTTCCGCTTCTGGGACGGCCAGGTGCTTTGCGATTATTTCGAGGGCTGCGCGGACCTGCCGCAACGCGCCGCCCGGCTCTTTGGCGTGCAGGGGGCGGTGCCGCTGGTCGAAACCTTCCTCCTGGCCCCCCGCGAAGCGCACGGTCTTGAACGGTTCAGCCTGCACGGCCCCCTCCCGCACGAGGCCCAGATCCCCGACCCCTCTCTGACCGCAGAGGACGAGGCGATCTTCCGCGCGGCCGCCGACCGGCAGATCGTCCGCCGGGTCGAGGCGCGGCTGGCCGACCGCTTTGCCAAGCTGGACCCGGCCCAGGCCCATCACGCCCGGCCCTATGCCCAGGGGGCGCTCTCCTTCATCCGCCGGTTCGGCAGCGGGCAGGTCGCCGATCTCGAACGGGATTGCTTCCAGCTTGCGCTGGTCGCCTTCCTGCTCGGACCCTCCTGGCCGACGGTCGCCAAGGGGCCGCTGCTGCGGGAGCGTCTGGTGCCGATGTCGCAGCGGATCGCGCTGCTGCGGGAAAGCTATTTCGCGGCGCTGAAGGCAGCGCCGATGCAGGGGGAACGATGAGATGGTGGCACAGGCTGTCGCAGCACCCGTCTATGTCGGAGGCGCGGCCCTGGTCGCGGGGGCGATCTGGCTGATGACCCCCGCGGGACAGCGCGCCACGCAGACCCTGGGAGAGGCGATGGTCGAAGGCGGGTCGCAGGCGGTGGACAACATCCGCAACCTCTTTGCCGATGAGACCGAGACCCAGGCTCCGGCAGTCCCTCGCGCCGAAGACGGCACCCGGACAGAGGAACGCCGTTGCGACGGCCCGCATCGCGGGCGGTTTCAGGCACAAGGCTACCGCCCCTCGCAAGAGCCGCGCCGTGTCGAGACCTCGGAGTCCTGGTTCGAACCTTGCCACGCCCCGCTGCGTGCCGTGGGCTTCGTCAAGGTCTCGGCCCTTCTGATCAAGACACAGGCGATCAGTTTTGAAGGCGCAGGGCTGCGCGGTCCATGTTTCAGCCGCATGAGCCAGCATGTGAAATCCGCACCCCCTAGTGGCTTTCCCGCCGGTCATACTGCGGGCTGGGGGATCACGCCGGCAGGTCAGGTGCGCCGCAACACAGCCGCCGGTCGCGATGCACCCCGCGTCGATCTGGAGGTCACGGCCGGACGCGCATTCGGTGATGTTTGACGGGCCGTGGGGCGGGTGATGCAAGACACATGCCGGAAGGACTGCATATGATAATCGATCGCTTCCGCGACCTGCCGGATTTTCCCTTCCCGCGCTACTTCGTCGACCCCGCGCAATTCATCCACGCCCAGCAATACTGGCTTGCCTTGCTGCGTGACACCAAGGGTTTCGTCGAGGCGCAGTGGCAGCCCACGCCGCGTCCGGAAAATCTGGCGGATGACATGTATGTCGGCACGGTGCTGGACCTGACCGCACCCGGTCTTGGCAAGAGGATGTCGATCCAGACCTTCAGTCTGGAGGGGGACATCAACATGGCCCTGCGGGAGAATGGCCCGATGGACCCGGCCACCGTTCCCGACTTTCTGGAGCCCGAGCAACGTGCCGCCATCATCGCTGGCACGCCAGAAGACAAGCTCTACCGCGACACCGTCGCCCATCACGTGCCGATGCTGGTCTGGGTGGAACAGGCGACGGCATGGCGTGCCAATGCCGGTCATCCAGAGGGCGGTATCGAATTCTCCCTCGAAAGGCTGATCCTGACGGCAACGATATCCGAACTTTGCGAACCCCAAGCCCGCCGCGCGCTGGAGCTTTTCCTTGCAGAGGGCGCAGCGGCCGAACGGGTCAACTCCGCGTTTCCAGGGTGAATTCGCAGCCATCATGCCCACCTGAGGCGCGATGTTGTTCCTTTGCCTTTGGAAGATCGAGCGCAGTGACGGTGCAAGATGCTTGTCGACACGTTCAAGGACGATCCGTTCTTCCCCTTCGCGGGCTATGCCACCGACATCCAGCACTTCATCGGCGCGCAGCGGTACTGGCTGACCCTGCTGCGCGCCCTCCCCGGGTTTCACGAAGAGGATTGGCAACCGCTCCCGCGGGCGGTGGATGTCGGGGCAGACCAGCTGCCCGGCCTCATGCTGCGCCTGCAGAACCTGCGGCAGGCCAAGCTCTTGACCCTGCACACGAACAGCCTCGACGGCTGCGCGGCCGAGCTTCTGGCCGACAATCCGCCCATGCCCCCGCAACAGGTCGCCCAGGCGCAAGACCTTCTGGACTGGACACCCGGCGCCGCGCAGATCGCCGGAATGACCCCCGAGGCGGCCCGCCGTGACGCTGCTCTGATCTACACGCCCTTCACAAGTCACGTCGAGCGGTCCGAGATCTATCTGCCGCAGTCCGGCCATCCCGAAGGCGGCGTCCTTGTCCCCGCGCCGCATCTTCTCCTGCAATCCGAAATCTCGCGCGAGTGCGAACTTCTGGCCGTGGACAGGCTGTCCGATTTCTTGCGCTCCGTGCCGCCAACGTAAAGGGGCGCCAAGGTGGGCCTGCGACCGCTCCTCCGTCGGCCTGCGGGTCGAACGCAAGATCCGCCTCGTCACGCGAGCGAAGCAGGAGGGGAACGGGGCCAAGGCGGCGCTGGACGGCTTCACCCGGCCTTCTGAGGATCGACATCCGGTTTTGCGCCCCCCGCGCGCCCTGGCAACGCCGGTCGACGGAAAACAGCAACGGCCTCCTGTGCCGGTTCCTGCCCAAAGGGCCGACCTGTCGGCCTCCCCCCCCCGCGACCCCGACCGGATCGCGAGGCTCTCGACCGACCGGCCTGCAGGACATTCGGCTGGAGACCCACCAGCCGAAGCCTTCGCTGCGGAAAATCGCAAACGGCGCTCAGGCCGGTGCAGTTGGAACGCGCGTTAAAGATTCGTTAAAGCGCGCGACCAAGTCCTTGAAATCGCTGGGCCTGACTTACCCGCCACGCGTGGACATCATCCGGCGCGCACCTCGGCCGCCGCATCCACGATCGCCGCCGCGATATAGTCCAGCTCTTCCTCGGTCAGCCGGGTCGGCAGCCGCACATCGCAGGCCCGCATCAGCATCGCCCGCGTCTGGGGAAGGTCCGGCACCTCGCCCAGGAACTGCCAGTTCCAGAAGGCCCGCGCGTTGCCCTCGCTCAGCCCGAAGACCTGCACCCCGATCCCGCGCGCCTTGGCGGCGTTCTGAAAGTCCAGCGCCTGTGCGTCGGTCCAGCCGCCCACCAGGTTGAACTGGATCGAATCCGGCGCGCGTTCCTCCGGCCCCAGCGCCTCGGGCACCGCCAGGTGCGCGGACTGGTTCAACTGCTCGGCCACCCGGTCATGCCCGGCACGGCCCTTCGTCACCCGCTCGGCCACCAGGGGCAGCTGCGGGCGGATCACGGCGGCGGAAAGGTTCTGCATCCGCAGGTTATAAAGCGGCAGCTTGTTCTGCCAGTGCGCGCAAGAGTTCGTCAGCCCCGGATGCTTCTTCCAATTGCTCTCATAAGCGCCCGACATGATGATCGCCCGCGCGGCGATTTCGGGGTCGTCGGTGATCATGATCCCGCCTTCGCCCGCGTTCACCAGCTTGTAGGACTGGAAGCTGAAGCAGCCGACCTTGCCGATCGTCCCGATGTTCCGCCCGCCCCAGACCGTGCCCAGGCTGTGGGCCGCATCCTCGATCACCGGCACCCCCGCCGCATCGGCCAGAGCCATGATCGCATCCATGTCCGAGGTATGCCCCCGCATATGGCTGATCAGCACCGCCTGCGCCGTCGGCAACTTGGCCGCGAAATCGGCCATGTCGACGCGGTAGTTGTCCCCCACCTCGACCAGCACCGGCTCACAGTCGGCATGAACGACCGAGGAAGGGACGGCCGCAAAGGTGAAAGCCGGGATCAGCACCTTGGCGCCCCGGGGCAGGTCCAGCGCCTTCAGCGACAGGAACAGTGCGGCGGAACAGGAGGACACCGCCAGCGCGTAGCGGGCGCCCAGAAGCTCGGCGAATTCCTTCTCCAGCAGGGCCACCGGAGCATCCGAGGGGGCGGTATAGCGGAACAGGTCGCCCGAGAGGAGCAGCCGGTCGATCTCGGCCCGTGCGGCCTCGGGGATCGGTTCGGCGTCATAGACATTCGGGGCGAGGGTCTGACCGTCGGGGGCCATTCGTGCACCTTTTCTGAAACTCAGGTTCAGGAAAGGTGTAAACTTCCCATTAATGACATGCCAGTGACAAATTTCCCCCCCTGCACCTTTCCGCCTAGATTTTCATCCCCGCACGGGCGGCGACCATATGGGTAGCGGCCTCCAGCTCGTGCCAGGCGGTGCGGGCCATGGATCGGAAGACCATGATCTCGAAGGCATAGTCGCCGGTCCGCAGCAGGATCACGTTCATGTGGTTCAGCTGGGTCCGCATTGCCCGGCCCACCGGAAAGGCCGCGAGTCGCAGGTCCACCGGCACCCAGCGCGCCAGCACGTCGACCGAAGACGCACCCGACAGCGCCAGCGTGGCCCAGCCGTCGGTCTGGTCGGTCACCGCAGCCCCCTCCAGCGCCGGGGGCTCGACGCCGATCAGGAAGGCCTGATCCCGCCCGGTCCAGACGATCCGCGCGCCCTTCTTCTCGGCAAAGCTGTTCGGCTCGGGCATCGCAAGGCCCAGCGTCTTCAAGCCCTTGGCCACGGCCTTCGCCTGCCCGGGGAAGACGGCGATGCTGGTGATCGGGCCAGGATCCGCCGCGGCCAGGGTGATTCCGTCGAGCGTCAGGCTGCGCCCTTCAAGGGCTGATTTCGCGATCAGTTCAGGCACGAAGTTTCTCCCCTTCCGGGTCGTGGAACACGGGATGGCAGACCTCGCAGATCACGTCGAGGCCGCGCAGATGGTCGACCAGCCGGATCCTCTCGCCCAGTCGCGCCCGCCCGTCCTTGAGGAACCCGAGGCCGAGCCAGGCCCCCACGGTCGGCGACCAGCAGACCGAGGTCACATAGCCCTGGTCGGTCTCGCGGTGGACCTCGGTTCCCGGCACGAACAGATGCGCCCCCGCCGAAATCGGCGCGCTCGCCTTCAGGCCCACCAGCTGCTCGCGTTCCGGCCCCCACATCCCCGGTCGCGTCGCCGCCGCCTTGCCGATGCAGTCCTTCCTCGCGCTGACCATCTTCTCCATCCCGAGGTCATGCGCGGTCACCCGGCCATGAATCTCGGCATGGGTGATGAACCCCTTCTCGATCCGCAGGACGTTCAGCGCCTCCATCCCGTAAGGGCCGCCGCCCATCGTCTCGGCCCGCGCCACCAGGTCGCGGAACAGCGCCTCGCCATAGCGTGTCGGCACCGCCAGCTCATAGCCTTCCTCGCCGCTGAACGAGATGCGGAAGAGCCGTCCGTCGACGCCGCCGATCTGCACCGGGGCCACGCCCATGAACGGCAGCTCGACGGGGGTTTCCAGGAAGGAATTCACCAGCGCCCGCGCCTTCGGCCCGGCCACCGCGAACTGCGCCCAGCTCTCGGTGACGGAAATGAAACGCACCTGCCAATCCGCGCAGAAGGCCTGATGCACGAAATCCAGATGCCGCATCACCAGCCCCGCGGCGGCCGTGGTGGTGGTCATCAGGTAGTGATCCTCGCCCAGCCGGGCCGAGGTGCCGTCGTCCAGCACCAGCCCATCCTCGCGCAGCATCAGCCCATAGCGGACCCGGCCCACCGGCAGGGTGCTGAAGGTGTTGGTGTAGACGAAATCCAGGAACCGGCCCGCGTCCTTGCCCTGAATGTCGATCTTGCCCAACGTCGAGACATCGGCCACGCCCACCGCCTGCCGGACCATGCCCACCTCTCGGTCGCAGGCCTCGCGCCAGGTCGCCTCCCCGGGTTTCGGGAAGTACGACGGCCGGTACCACAGCCCCGCCTCGATCATCGGCGCGCCCCGGTCGCGGCTGGCCTGATCGCTGGTCAGGAAGCGTTGCGGCGCGAAGCCCTCGGCCCGGCCGCCTGCCCCCATCGCGGCGATCGACACCGGAGTATAGGGCGGCCGGAAGGTCGTGACCCCCGTCTCCGCGATCCCCCGCCCGGTCGCATCCGCGAGCACCGCCAGCGCCGCGACGTTGGAGTTCTTGCCCTGGTCCGGCGCCATGCCTTGCGTCGTGTAGCGCTTCATGTGCTCGACCGAGCGGAAGCCCTCTTGCGCGGCCAGCTTCACGTCCTTGGTCGTCACATCATTGGCAAAGTCGAGCCAGGCCCGGCCCTTGCCCTCGACCGCCCACAAGGCCTTCAGGCTGTAAGGCATATCCTCGGCCTCGGGCAACGGGACGGACACCTTCCGCCCCAGCGCCTCGACGGCTTTCACCGCCGCGGCATGACCCGTGGCCAAAGCGCCATGGGTGGACATCGACCCATTGGCCGCCCCCACGGCCACCAGCCCCGGCACCGCGCATTCCATCGGGACGAAGGCCGCAAGCTCCTCGTTCCACCGCGGCCGCCCGTTCATGTGGCAGGTCAGGTGGATTGTCGGGTTCCAGCCGCCCGACATGGCCAGGCAATCGGTCTCGATCTCGAAGGTCTCCGATCCCTTGCGCACCGTGATCCCGCGCAGGCCCATGCGGCCGCGCGTGTCGATCACCTCGGCGCCGACATGGACCGGGCAATCCTCGACGCTGAACGCATCGGGGCGCGGGTCGATGATCGCCGCCACCTGCACGCCCGCCGCCATCAGCTCGCGCGCCGTGGCCCGGGCCTGGTCGGTATTGGCGAACAGCGTCACCCGCTTGCCCGGCACCACGCCATAGCGGTTGAGGTAGGTGCGGACGGCCGAGGCCATCATGATCCCCGGCCGGTCGTTGTTTTCAAACGCCACCGGCCGCTCCAGCGCGCCAGAGGCCAGCACCGCATGCTTCGCCACGATCCGCCAGAAGCACTCGCGCGGCAGGTTGGGCCGCGCGGGCTTGTGCAGGCCCACCCGCTCCAGCGCGCCATAGGTGCCGTGGTCATAGGCGCCAGTTACCGTAGTGCGCGGCATGATCCGCACATTGGGCAGGGCCTGCAACTCGGCCACCACCTGTGCGACCCAGTCGCCCGCAGCCATCCCGCCGACAGCTCCGCCATCCGACAGGAGGCGCCCGCCCAGCGCATGGCTCTCCTCGCACAGGATCACATCCGCCCCCGACCGCCCCGCCGTCAGCGCCGCCATCAGCCCCGCGGGACCCGAGCCGATCACCAGCACGTCGCAGAAGGCAAAGGCCTTCTCGTAGGTGCCCTCGTCATGCTTGCCCGAGAGGCTCCCCAGCCCCGCCGCCCGGCGGATGATGGGCTCGTACAGGCTTTCCCAGAAGGCACGCGGCCACATGAAGGTCTTGTAGTAGAACCCCGCCGACAGGAAGGGCGACAGGTAGTCGTTCACCGCCAGAAGGTCGAAGCGCAAGGACCCCAGCCGGTTCTGCGACTGCGTGACCAGCCCCTCGAACACCTCCTGCATCGTGGCGCGGACGTTCGGCGTCTGGTTCGTCGGCCCCACGACCTCGACCAAGGCATTCGGCTCCTCCGACCCCGCGGTCAGCACGCCGCGCGGCCGGTGATACTTGAACGACCGCCCGACCAGCCGCACGTCATTGGCCAGCAAGGCCGAGGCCAGCGTATCGCCCTTGTAGCCCGCATAATCCTTGCCGTCGAAGCGGAAGCGGACCGGCTTCGTCCGGTCGATCAGACCCTTGCCGTCGATCCTCATTTTGCCCGCCCCGCAGTCCGTTCGGCCACCAGTTCCACCCCCAGCACCTCATGCGAGACGGTATTCCGCGTGATCACCAGCCACTGCGCACAGCCCGCCTCGTGATACCAGAGATCCTTCGTCACCCCCGCCGGATTGTCCCGCAGGTGCAGGTAGCTGTCCCACTCGGCCAAGGGCGCGCCCTCCGCCGGCCGGTGCAGATAAACCTCTGCCCCGTAGTAATAGAACTCCCGACGGTCCCGTTCACCGCACAAGGGACATGTCAGCCGCATGGTCCGGCCCCCGCTTTCATCTTTGCAAAAATATCCCCGCCGGAGGCATCCGACGCCGGGACAAGGCGCACCGCCACAGGACGCGCGCGCCGAAGCTGCCAGGCGCCTCCCCTCCCCCGCGTGGGGAGGGGCCGGGGATGGGGGGCCGCCGCAAGATCATCCATCGCCGCCCTCAATGCAGGTTGTGCTGCGACCCGGTGCCTTCTTCATCCAGAAGATGCCCCGTCGCAAAGCGGTCCAGCCGGAATTTCCGCGCCACCTCATGCGGCTCGCCGGTCGCCATCAGATGCGCCATGCACCAGCCGGACGCCGGCACCGCCTTGAACCCGCCGTAGTTCCAGCCGCAATCGATGAACAGCCCCTCCACATGCGTCTTGTCGATCACCGGAGACCCGTCCGGCGACATGTCCATGATCCCGCCCCAGCTCCGCAGCACCTTGGCGCGGCCGATCATCGGCATCAGGGTCATCCCCGCTTCCATCACATGCTCGACCATCGGCAGGTTCCCCCGCGCCGCATAGGACGCGTAGAAATCCAGGTCGCCCCCGAACACCAGGCCACCCTTGTCCGACTGGCTGATATAGAAATGCCCCATGCCGAAGCTGATCACATGGTTGATGACCGGCTTCAGCCCCTCGGTCACGAAGGCCTGCAGGATGTGCGATTCAATCGGCAGTCGCATCCCGGCCATCGCGGCGACCTGAGACGACCGTCCGGCCACCACGATCCCCACCTTCTTCGCCCGGATCGCCCCCCGCGTGGTCTGCACGCCCCGGACCACACCATTCTCGATGTCGATTCCGGTGACCTCGCAGTTCTGGATCAGGTCCACGCCCCGCTGGTCCGCCCCCCGCGCATAGCCCCAGGCCACCGCATCATGCCGGGCCGTACCGCCCCGTGGATGCAACAGACCGCCATAGATCGGGAACCGCGTGTTGTCGAAATCGAGGTACGGCAGATGCTCCCGCACCCCCTCGCGGTCCAGCAGGATCGCATCGTCGCCCTGATTGATCATCGCATTGCCGCGCCGGACGAAGGCATCGCGCTGGCCGTCGGAATGGAACAGGTTGATCAGCCCGCGCTGCGAATGCATCACGTTGTAGTTCAGCTCGCTCTCCAGTCCCTCCCAGAGCTTCAGGGAGTGGCTGTAGAACTCGGAATTCCCCGCCAGGAAATAGTTGGCCCGGACGATGGTCGTGTTCCGCCCCACGTTCCCGCCGCCAAGGTAACCCTTCTCCAGCACCGCGACATTGGTGATCCCGTGGTTCTTGGCCAGGTAATAGGCCGTCGACAGCCCATGCCCGCCGCCGCCGATGATGACCACGTCATATTCCGCCTTGGGCGAAGGCTCGCGCCAGGCGGGCGTCCAGCCCCTGTTGCCGAACAATCCCTCGGTGATGACCTTCAGCCCGGAATAGCGCATGCGTAAGTCTCCTGTCCCCGGCATCAAAGCGGGACAGGAGAGGTTATTCAAGAGACCACGCCGGATTCCTGCGCCAATCCCGACGCGCGATGTCGCAAGGGACCCTTACAGCCCCTTGGACCGATAGGTCTTCGCCACCCGGTCGATCGAGACGATATAGGCCGCGACCCGCAGGTCCTCGACATCCTGGCGGGAGTGCCAGACCTCGCGCATCGCCTGGTAGGCCGTGCGCATCGTGTCATCCAGACCCGAGCGAACCAGCGCCAGCTCGTCCGAGCCGGTCAGGAACCGCTCCTTGAAATCCTGCGCCAGGGTCCAGCCGAGGCCCTTGTCCGACGACAGCCGCTCCAGCTCCTCGACCAGAAGGCGGCTCCGCGCCTCCTCGGCCCGGCGCTGCATCCGGCCGAAGCGGATGTGGGACAGGTTCTTGACCCATTCGAAATAGGACACGGTCACGCCCCCCGCATTGGCATACATGTCGGGGATGATGACGCAGCCCTTGCGGCGCAGGATCTCGTCGGCGCCAAAGGTGATCGGGCCGTTCGCGGCCTCGATGATCAGCGGGGCCTTGATCCGCTCGGCATTGCCCAGGTGGATCACGCCCTCCATCGCGGCGGGGATCAGGATGTCGCAGGCTTCCTCCAGGACTGCCGCGCCGTCCGGCACATGACGCCCACCGGGGAATCCCGCGACCAGGCCGCCGTTGGCGGTCATCCACTGGCGCAGTTCCTCGATTTGCAGGCCCGCGTCGTTCAGGATCGCCCCGTCACGCTCGATCACGGCGATGATCTTGCAGCCGTCCTCCTCGCTCAGGAACTTGGCCGCGTGATAGCCCACGTTGCCCAGGCCCTGCACGATCACCCGCTTGCCGTCCAGGCTGCCCTTCTGCCCGGCACGCGCCATGTCGTCGGGGTGGCGGAAGAATTCGCGCAGCGCATATTGCACGCCGCGCCCCGTCGCCTCGACCCGGCCCTGGATCCCGCCGGCATGCGGCGGCTTGCCGGTCACGCAAGCCTTGCCGTTGATGTCGGTGGTGTTCATCCGCATGTACTGGTCGGCGATCCAGGCCATCTCGCGCTCGCCGGTGCCCATGTCGGGGGCAGGCACGTTCTGCGCCGGATGGATCAGGTCGCGCTTGATCAGCTCATAGGCGAAGCGGCGGGTGATCTGCTCCAGCTCATGCTCGTCCCACTGGCGCGGATCGATGCACAATCCCCCCTTGGACCCGCCGAACGGAGTCTCCACCAGCGCGCATTTGTAGGTCATCAGCGCGGCCAGCGCCTCGACCTCGTCCTGGTTGACCGACATGGCATAGCGGATTCCGCCCTTGACCGGCTCCATATGTTCGGAATGGACGCTGCGGTAGCCGGTGAAGGTCTCGATCTTGCCGCGCAGACGGACACCGAAACGGACGGTGTAGGTCGAGTTGCAGACCCGGATCTTCTGCTCCAGCCCCGGGCTGAGGTCCATCAGCCGGGCGGCCCGATTGAACATGAGATCGACGGATTCGCGGAAACTCGGCTCGGCGGCGTGCTGCATCTGGTCCTCTCATTGCGGCCGGGCGCCACGAAGCGCCCCGCGGTACCCTACCTTACAATTCACGTCTGTGAAGCCGAAAGCTGCCCCCGCCGCCCCGGCCGGCCGGGCAGAGGGGCGGCGGCGAATCGACGCCATCGCCGCCAGACCGGACAGGCCGCTCGCGCCACAATATTTGCCCAGGAGTTGTCAATCAGCTCGCCTACGGCGCGGGAATTGTTTCCGAAAGTGGGAGATTTCTGGCGGTTCGGCTGCAAATGCCACACTTCTGCCAGAAGTTATGTCTTAATGGCGAGGCAAACCCCTGCCCACGGCGGGGCAAGGTGTCATAGTGAAAAGGTGATACGATGTCGAAACCGACCTCCGTATTGGGCTTTGGAAACCGACCCGGCCGCCTTGCCGCCTCGCTCTGGCGTTTCCGCGACGATGAACGCGGCGCGATGGCGATCTTCATGCTGGGGATCTTCTTCCTCATGCTGGTCTTCGGCGGGATCGCTGTCGACTACATGCGGTTCGAGATCCGGCGCGTCGCGCTGCAGCAGACCATGGACCGCGCCGCACTTGCCGCTGCCAACCTGGAAAACACCCGCAACCCGCAGGACGTGGTCGCGGATTACTGGGCCAAGGCCAAGCTCGGCGAAGGGCTGCGGATGGCCGAGTATTCCCAGCCGATCGTCACCGTGGTGGAAGGGCAGAACAGATCGTCCAAGCAGGTCTCGATCCGGGCCGATGTGCGGTCCTACAACTATTTCATGGGCATGGGCTTCATGCCGGTCGACTATCTGGAAAGCCCGGCCGGCACGACGGCCGTGCAGGGCGCCAGCCAGGTCGAGGTGATGCTGGTGCTCGACATCACCGGCTCGATGAATTCGACGCTGCCCAACGATAGCAAGAAGAAGATCACCGGCCTGATCGAGGCAGCGACGCTGTTCGTGAACGAGGTCAAGAATGCCGACGGGCTGAATCAGGTCTCGATCGGGGTCGTGCCGTATAACACGCAGGTCAACCTCGGCGCGGCGCTGCGCGCGAAGTACAACGCCACCAACATTCCCACCGTGAACGGCGTGGCCAATGCCGGCGTGCCGAACGTCAACTGCCTGGAGGTGCCGACCACCACGACCTTCTTCCAGCAGACCGCAATCCCGACCGACCTTCCACTGCCGATGTCGGTCCATGCCGACCTGGAAGGCACTACCACCACGAACACCAGCACATACTATTACTCATGGAACGAGGCGAGCCGAGGTGCTTTGACGCCGTGGACAACTGTGAATGGCCAGAGCAACTACATGTGCCCGGCCAATGCATACTCCGAGGTTCTGCTTCCCACGATGGACAAGACGGCGCTGCTGAGCAAGATCAACAGCCTGAAGCCCGGCGGCCGGACGTCGATCATGATGGGGATGCGCTGGGGCGTGGCGCTTCTGGATGAGTCGGCCCGTCCGATCTACACTGACCTGCGGGCAGGCGAGCCTACGATGGCCGGCCGCCCCGCCAACAACTCCGACCCGGAAACCCGCAAGATCATCGTGCTGATGACCGACGGTGAACACGTGCAAACCAGCTTTGTGCGCAATCCCTACAAGACCGGGCTTTCGCCGATCTACCGCAGCAATGTGGACGGAAACTATTCCATCTTTCTCGACCGGTCCGGCTCGCAACCGGACTACTGGGTCCCGCATCTGTGCACGGGCGCCAACCCATGCAACGCCGGCTGGCGGACGCAACCGTGGTCGAACTCCTCCAACACTGGCACATACCGGCAGCTTGATTGGAGCGAAGTCTGGCAGAACGTCCGTATCACCTGGGTTGCCCGTCAGCTCTATGGCCGTTCGAACTACAATGGTGCCGGTCAATCCAGCATCTACAACACCCAGATGGCACTGTTCAAAGGTGACGATGGCAACAACGCCACCGCCTATGTGCCCAAGGCCACCATGGATTCGCTTCTCCAGGCCAATTGCGCCGCCGCCAAGGCGACCGGGATCGAAATCTACGGCATCGCCTTCGGCGCGGGCTGGGACGGCGAGAACCAGATCCGCGGCTGCGCCTCGGCCAAGGGCAGCGATCCGAACGACAAGACCGGCTATTATTTCAAGCCGCAGACCAGCGGCGAGCTTGCCGTCGTCTTCCGCGACATCGCCTCGCAGATCTCGAAGCTGAGACTGACGCAATGATCCGGCTTGCCCAGTCCCTTCGCCGCTTCCTCGCGAACGAGGACGGCAACCCCACGATGGAGTTCGTGCTGAGCTTCCCGGTCGTGATCATCATCTTCTGCGCGGCCTTCGAAAGCAGCTTCTACATGATCAAGAGCGTCAGCCTGGAGCGCAGCCTGGACCTGGTGATCCGCGACCTGCGGCTGGGCTCCCTGGGGTCGATCAGCCACAATCAGCTCAAGGCCGAGATCTGCAACCGCGCGGCCGTGCTGGGCAATGCCGCCGATTGCATAAGCGGCATGAAGATCGAACTGCAGCCGGTCGACACCGTCAGCTTCGCCATGCCCACCACGCCCACCACCTGCGTGGACCGGACCCAGCCGATCGATCCGGCGATCGAACCCAGCCCCTCGGAATATGCGCTGGGGGATGGCAACCAGATCATGCTCATGCGGGTCTGCCTCCAGGCCGAGCCGATGTTCAAGACCACGGTCTTCGGCGCACGGATGAACCGTACCAGCGCGGACGGCAACTATTCGCTGATCTCCACCTCGACCTTCGTCAACGAACCAAGGACCTGAGGACGCGCCATGCCACGCAACATCGATTTCCGGCGCTTCCTTCGCGACGAACGCGGCAGCGTGCTGCTGGAGTTCCTGCTGTTCCTGCCGATCCTCGTCTGGGCGATGGTCGCGATGGTCGTGTTCTGGGACGTATTCCGCACGATCAACACGGCTCAGAAGGCGGCCTATTCGGTCTCGGACCTGATTTCGCGGCAAGAGGACAACCTGACCGACTCCTTCGTCGACGGGATGCAGGAGGTATTCAACTATCTGATGCTGGGCACCGCGCAGGACAGTCGGCTGCGGATCACCAGCCTTTACTATGACCAGCCGACCGACAGCTACAAACTGATCTTCTCGGTCTCGCCCGACAACAAGGTCCCCGCCTATACCGAACAGGACCTGCAACAGCTCAAGGACCGGATTCCGATTCTGAACGACAAGGATTCCGTGGTGATCGTGGAGACGATGGTCGCCTACACCCCGCCCTTCAACACCGGCATCTTCAATATTGCCGACGCCTTGGGATCCAATATCTTCGACGAATTCGTCGTCACACCGCCCCGCTTCCGGAACGCGATCTGCCTGCAGGCCAGCGGCTGCCCGGTCGGCATCTGACCGTGTCGCCGCTGCACCTTGCCCCCCTCCTTCGGCACCTTGGCGCCATGACGCTGGTCCTGGCGACGGCAGGCTGTGCGGCGCCCTGGACGGTCCCGTCCACGGGCAACGACTATCCGCAACTGATCCCGATGGACGAGATCCTGGCCGCGGCCGAAGTCCCCCCACTTGCGCCCGCGCCCTGACGGCGTTGCACCCCGGCCGGGTTCCGGCTAACAGACGCCAAGCCCGTCCCGCAGCCCGAGGTTTCCCCATGCCTGCCCCCTTGCGTCTTGGTCTTGCCGGTCTCGGGACCGTCGGCATTGGTGTCGTCAAGATCGTCCAGGCCCACGCCGAGCTGATCGCGGCCCGCGCCGGTCGTCCTGTGGCCATCACCGCCGTTTCCGCCCGCGACCCGAAGAAGAACCGCGATGCGGATCTGTCCGCCTATGCCTGGGAAACCGACCCCGTCGCGCTGGCGCAGCGGCCCGACATCGACGTCTTCGTCGAGGTCATGGGCGGCCATGAAGGCGCGGCAAAAGACGCGACCGAAGCCGCCCTCGCCGCTGGAAAACATGTCGTTACCGCCAACAAGGCGCTTCTGGCCCATCACGGCCAGGCCCTGGCCGAACGGGCCGAGGCCGCGAACCTCGCCCTGCGGTTCGAGGCCGCCGTCGCGGGCGGCATCCCCGTCATAAAGGCCCTGACCGAGGGCCTTGCAGGCAACCGGATGAAGCGCGTGATGGGGGTGATGAACGGGTCCTGCAACTACATCCTGACCCGGATGCAGAACGAGAACCTGCCCTACGAGACGGTGTTCGAGGAAGCCCGCCAGCTCGGCTATCTGGAGGCCGACCCGAACCTCGACGTCGGAGGCATCGACGCGGGCCACAAGCTGTCGCTCCTCGCCTCCATCGCCTTTGGCACCCGCGTCGCCTTCGACGCGGTCGAGCTGGAAGGAATCGGCAATGTCTCCATCGACGATATCCGCCTGGCGCAGGACATGGGCTACCGCATCAAGCTGCTTGGCGTCGCGCAGATGACCGGCCGGGGCCTGGAACAGCGCATGACCCCCTGCCTCGTCCCCGCCGACAGCCCCTTGGGCCAGCTTCAGGGCGGGACCAACATGGTCGTCCTCGAAGGCGACAGCGTGGGCCAGATCGTCCTGCGCGGCCCCGGAGCCGGGATGGGCCCGACCGCCAGCGCGGTAATGGCCGACGTGATCGACATCGCCCGCGGCTTCCGCCTGCCGACCTTCGGCCAGCCTGCCAGCACCCTGACCGCCGCCCAGCCTGCGAAATCGGCCACGCCCGCGCCCTACTACCTGCGCATGACGCTGCTCGACAAACCCGGCGCGCTGGCCAAGATCGCCACCTGCCTGGGCGATGCCGGCGTCTCCATCGACCAGATGCGCCAGTACGGCCACCAGGGCGCAAATGCCCCCGTCCTGATCGTCACCCACAAGGCCGCCCCCGACGACGTGGCCCACGCCATGACCCGCTTCGCCGCGACCGGAGTGCTGGTGGGCAACCCCGTCGCGATCCGCATCGAGGAAGTCTAGGAAACGATCATCGGGCACATCGGCGCATGAAGTATCTCGTCGATCCCGATCCCCTCGGGGTCGAGGTTCTGGATCGTCACCGCCCTGATCTCGGGATAGCTTCCCGCTGACTGGATATAGCCGACCTCGGTCAGCCCCTGATCCAGAAAGCGCCGGAATTCGCCCAGCTCCTCCCCGGCCTCGTTCCAGAAGATGAGGTTCAGATTGCCCTCGGGGTGGTCGCGCATCACGATATTGTCCTGCCCCCCGTCCAGCCAGGTACGCAGGCCAAACAGACATTGTGGCTCATCGAAGAGGACCGTCACGATCCCGGTCCCCAGCCGGAACTGCCCCATCCCGTCCTGCGGGGGCCCGATCCCCACCAGGGCATTGCCGCCAAAGGCGCCATCACGCACCACGCCAGCCACCGGCCCGTCACTGCCTGTCGCCAGCGCCAGGGGCCTCAGCGCCTTGCGTCGATCCAGCACCCAATGCGTGTCAAGCCCCCGCCCCGTCCGGGTCCGCAGGCTTTGCCCCGCCAGCATCTGCCCGACCGCCGCCTTCCCGATCCGCAGCTCATCCCAGATCGAGACCTGGGTGGCGAACCCCTCGACCACCGGCTCCAGCGCCTTCAGCTCCGCATAGGACGTCTCGTTGATCTGCAATTCCTGCGCCCCGGCGACCCCACAGCCCAGAAGCCAGACACACATCCACCGCACTCGCACCCCCGATCCGACGCCCGCGCACCAGCCTTCCACAGCACCGTGGCAAAGTCACGTTATCCGTTAGCGCCACCACGCTTGCCGCGCAGCCAACCCACGGCTACACGGGGCAAAAGCCTTTGGGGGACCCATGTCTGATCAGCTGCAATTCCAGGACCGCCTCCTGTCCCTCGGCCTCGGCCGCGTCTCCGAAGCCGCGGCGCTTGCGTCCGCCCGGCTGATCGGCCGCGGCGACGAAAAGGCCGCCGACCAGGCTGCCGTCAATGCGATGCGCGACCAGCTGAACCTTCTCGACATCAAGGGCGTCGTCGTCATCGGCGAGGGCGAGCGTGACGAGGCCCCGATGCTTTACATCGGCGAGGAAGTGGGCACCGGCAACGGCCCCGAGGTCGACATCGCGCTGGACCCGCTGGAAGGCACCACCCTCACCGCCAAGGACATGCCGAACGCGCTTACCGTGATCGCCATGGCCCCGCGCGGCTCGATGCTGCACGCCCCCGACGTCTACATGGAAAAGCTCGCCATCGGCCCCGGCTTCAAGCCCGGCACCGTGACGCTGGCCATGTCGCCCTCGGAACGCGTCTCGGCGCTGGCCGCCGCCAAGGGCTGCTCGACCGAAGACATCACCGTCTGCATCCTCGACCGCCCCCGGCATGAGGACCTGATCGCCGAGGTCCGCTCCACCGGCGCAGCGATCCGGCTGATCACCGATGGCGACGTCGCCGGCGTCATGCACTGCGCCGAACCCGAGATCACCGGCATCGACATGTACATGGGCTCGGGCGGCGCGCCCGAGGGCGTGCTGGCCGCCGCCGCGCTGAAATGCATGGGCGGGCAGTTCTACGGCAAGCTCCTCTTCCGCAACGAGGACGAGAAGGCCCGCGCCCGCAAGGCCGGTATCACCAACTTCGACCGCGTCTACACCCGCGACGATCTGGTGCGGTCCGACGTGATCTTCTCGGCGACCGGCGTCACCAACGGGTCGCTTCTGGCCGGCATCAAGCGCGAGCCGGGCTGGGTCACGTTGGAAACGCTCCTGATGCGCTCCAAGACCGGCTCGGTCCGCCGGATGACCTACAAGACGCCGGTCCGCTAATCGGCCTGAAGGTCGATCTCGGCCTTCGCCTTCCCCGCCAGAAACCCGACGAAGGTCCGCACCCGCGCCGCGATCAGCCGGTTGTCCGGGTAGACGGCATGCAGCGGGACGGGCCGCCCCTGCCAATCCGTCAGGACCGGCAGAAGCCGCCCCTCACGCAGGTCGTGCCCGATGATGAAGGCCGGCAACTGCACCACCCCCACCCCCTCCAGCGCGGCCGCCCGCAGCGCCCAGCCATCCGACAGTTCCAGCCGGGGCGAGACCGGCACATCCACCCGCTCCGCGCCGCGCAGGAAGGTCCAGCTCCGCCCCTGCCGCAGCCCTGCAAAGTGCAGCAGGTCGTGCCCCACCAGGTCCATCGGCCCCCCCGGCACACCCCGCCGCGCCAGGTAGTCGGCCCGCGCGCAGGTGAATAGCCGCGACTGCCCCAGCGCCCGGGTGATCAGGTTCGGCCCCACTTCCAGCGTCCCCCGGATCGCCAGGTCGAACCGGCTCTCGATCAGGTTACGGGGCGCGTTCGACAGCTCCATCTCGATGGAAATGCCCGGATGCGCCGCCAGGAACTCGGCCACCCAGGGCACCAGGAATCGCATCGCCAGATCAGGGGGCGCCGTCACCCGCAGCCGCCCCTCCGGCGCCGTCTGCTCGGCCCTGGCCGCCCGTTCCGCCTCGGCCATCCGCCCCGGCAGATCGCCCAGCCGGTCGCGGAACGCCGCGCCCGCCGGGGTCAGCCGTACGCTGCGGGTCGACCGATGCAGAAGCCGCACCCCCAGCCGCGCCTCCAGCTCGGACACCTGCGCGCTGACGGTGGCCCGCGTCGGCCCCAGTGCCGCCGCGCCCGCGGTAAAGCTCTCATGCTCGGCCACCGCAAGGAAAGCGGCCAACCCATGCAACGGATCGACTGTCTTCATTTGTCAAATCATCCAGACAATCCTGTAAGGTCGACGGGATTTATCCCTGCGATGCTTTACCCCTATACCACCCGCATCAAAGCGCATTCGCAATCACTATTTCATCTGGAGACAGACAATGACCCCTTTCACCCAGGCTGCCTTTTCCACCTCCGACGCGGGGACAGAAGCCCTCGCTTTCGGGCGCCACATCATCCGCATTACCGCGGACCAGACCGGCGGGAGCCTCGGCTGTTTCGAGGCCGAGGTTCCCGCAGGCGAAGGCCCTCCGTTCCATGTCCATGAAAAGGAAGAGGAATTCTTCCGCGTGATCGACGGCACCTTCGCCTTCTGGTGCAATGGCGCCCGGGTCGACCTTGACGCCGGCAGCGTGATCTGCGTCCCGCGCGGCGCGGTACATCGGTTCCAGAACATCGGCCAGACCACAGGCCGCCTCATGGTCGTGATGACGCCCGGCGGGTTCGAGGGCTTCTTCCCCGCCGTCGCCCGCGAGCCCGGCGCGAGCCCGGAGCGGATTTGCCAGATTGGCGAACAGTTCAACATCCGCTTTGTCTTCGACGCGGCCGCAGCCGCCTGACCCACAAGGGCGCCCGGCCGCTTCCGGCGCCCCAGACCAGGACCCGGACATGACTCGTCTCACTGCCCTTCTTCTCGCCCTCCTGCCCCTCGCCGCCCAGGCCGACACCGTTGAGCGCGGCAAGTATCTGACCACGATCATGGGCTGCACAGATTGCCACACGCCCGGCCATTTCCTTGGCCAGCCCGACATGGCGCGCTTCCTTGGCGGCTCGGATGTAGGATTCGAGATCCCCGGCCTCGGCACCTTCTACGGCCCGAACCTGACCCCCGATGCCACCGGCCTCGGCAACTGGACCGAGGCCGAGATCGCCACCGCCATCCGCACCGGCATCCGCCCCGACGGCAGCCAGCTTGCCCCGGCGATGCCCTGGATGGGCTATGCCGCCCTTACCGACGAGGACGCGTTGGCCATCGGCGCCTACCTCAAGACCCTGCCCGCAGTGGAAAACAAGGTCCCCGGTCCCTTCGGCCCCGGCCAGCCCACGGGCGGCTTCGTGATGAAGGTCGTTGCCCCCGCGCTCTAGGGTCGCACCTGGCACCCCTCCTCGATGACTTCGTCACTCGTCGGGGGGGACCGTCGCAAGGAGAAGACGCACGACGAGCCCCGCCCCGACAGCCCCAGGGGCGGCCATCCCGTCCCCCCTTGCGCGGGCCGCCCCTTTGCGGCACCCCTTCCGCATGACCGACTTCCTTGATGTTGCCGCCTCCCTCACCGGCCGCCGCTGGATGGGCCCGGACCCGGCCCAGGATCGCCTTGCCGAGGGGATGGCCCAGACGACCCGCCTGCCCTTGCCCCTCTGCCGCATCCTTGCCGCGCGCGGCGTGACGGCCGAGGCCGCGCCAGCCTTCCTTGCCCCCGCCTTACGCGACCTTTTGCCCGATCCTCTCACCCTGCGCGACATGGGTCCCGCCGCCGACCGCCTGCTCCGCGCCGTCGCCCGACGCGAACGCATCGCGATCTTCGCCGATTACGACGTCGACGGCGGCTCTTCCGCGGCCCTTCTCCTGACCTGGCTCCGCGCCTTCGGCCTGCCGGCCACCCTCTACATCCCCGACCGCATCGACGAGGGCTACGGCCCCAACGTCCCGGCCATGGCCGCCCTGGCCGAGGCGCACAACCTGATCCTCTGCGTCGACTGCGGCACGCTCTCGCACGAACCCGTCGCTGCGGCGAAGGGGGCTGATGTGGTGATCCTCGACCACCACCTCGCGCTGGAGACCTTGCCCGAGGCGCTGGCCGTGGTGAACCCGAACCGCCAGGACGAGGACGGCACGCTGGGCCATCTCTGCGCGGCCGGGGTGGTCTTCCTGCTGCTGGTCGAGGCCAACCGCCGCCTGAAAAGCCAGGGTCAGCAGGTGCCGGACCTCATGGCCCTTCTGGACCTCGTCGCCCTTGCCACCGTCGCCGACGTGGCACCTTTGACCGGGGTCAACCGCGCCTTCGTGCGCCAGGGTCTGAAGATCATGGCCCGCCGCGACCGCCCCGGCCTGCGTGCGCTGGCCGACGTCGCCCGGATGGACCAGGCGCCCACCTGCCATGCGCTTGGCTTTCTTCTGGGCCCCCGGGTCAATGCCGGCGGGCGGATCGGGAAGGCCGATCTCGGTGCGCGGCTTCTGGCCACGGCCGACGAGATGGAGGCCGCCCGCCTGGCTGCCCAGCTTGACCAGCTCAACACCGACCGGCGCGAGATCACCGAGGCCGTGCGGCAAGAGGCCCTGGCCCAGGCCGAGGCGCGGGGACTGGACGGCCCGCTCGTCTGGGCCGCGGCCGAGGGCTGGCATCCCGGCGTCGTCGGAATCGTCGCGGCCCGGCTGAAAGAGGCCGCGAACCGCCCCTCGGTCGTCATCGGCTTTGAGGGCGACATCGGCAAGGGCTCGGCCCGCTCGATCCCCGGGGTGGACCTGGGCGCGGCGATCCAGCGGCTGGCGGCCGAGGGGGCGATCCTCAAGGGCGGCGGGCACAAGATGGCGGCAGGGCTGACGCTGACCCGGTCGCAGCTGGACCCGGCGATGGCGCGGCTGGGTGAGCTTCTGGCCCGACAGGGCGCGGGCTTGGGCGGGGCGCGGGACCTGCGGATCGACAGCCTGCTGACCCCCGCCGCCGCCACCGTCGCCCTGCTGGAAGAGATCGAGAACGCCGGCCCCTTCGGCGCCTCGGCCCCCGCCCCGCGCTTTGCCTTTGCGAATGTCGCGGTCAGCGGCCGCCGGATCGGCGACAGCCATCTGAAGCTGACGTTCGGCGACGGCACCGGCCCGGCCTTGGACGCCATCGCCTTCGGCGCCTTCGACGGCCCGCTCGGCCCGGCGCTGGAGAACCCCGGCCACCGCCGCTTTCACCTGGCGGGCAAGCTGGAGCTGAACCACTGGAACGGCCGGACCAGGGTGCAACTGCGGCTTGATGATGCCGCACCGGCATAAGACGCATTTTTCCTCTTGCAGAGCTCGGGCACAGATTCTAGATACCGCCCACCGACAGCGTGGCCCGTTCGTCTATCGGTTAGGACACCAGGTTTTCAACCTGGGAAGAGGGGTTCGACTCCCCTACGGGCTGCCACTTCACCAACATGTCAGAAGCCATTGCACACCTTTCAAGGTGGCGTGCTTGATTGTTTCGGCCTTATCAATACTCTGGCGCAAAACCTTAGCATGGGTGCAAAAGTGATCCCTGTCCCGCGTCTTTTCGCAGCCTTTCTGATCCTTGCCCTGCCCATGGCCGCCAATGCCGCGATCTGCAGCGACACCGGCGGCCGCTACGAGGAATGGAAGGACCTCATGGCGGCCGAGGCAAAGGCCGAAGGCGTCGGCAAGCGCGGGATCCAGGCGCTGATGGCCACGTCCTACTCCAAGGCCACGATCGGGGCCGACCGGAACCAGAAGAGCTTCAAATACACGCTGGACAAGTTCATGCAGGTCCGCGGCGCCGAGACGATCGTCAAGCAGGGCCGCAGCCGCAAGGCGAAGAACCCCGACTTCTATGCCAGCCTCGAAGCCACCTACGGCGTCCCCGCCGGGGTTCTGATCGCGATCCACGGGATGGAGACCGGATTCGGCGGTTTCATGGGCGACACCAATGTTGTCTCGGCCATCGCCACGCTGACCTACGATTGCCGCCGGTCGGACTTCTTCCGGCCGCATCTGATCGGCGCGCTCAAGATGGTGGACAAGGGCATGATCTCGCCCAACACCGTGGGCGCGAAACATGGCGAGCTGGGGCATACCCAGTTCCTGCCCGGAAATGCCTATGCCTATGGCGTGGACGGCAACGGCGACGGGGTGGTGGATCTGTACAATCAGACCGATGCCCTGGCGACCACGGCCAACTTCCTGCGCCAGAAGGGCTGGCAACCCGGCAAGGGCTATCAGGAAGGCGAGCCGAACTTTGCCGTGATCCAGCAGTGGAACGCGGCCAAGGTCTATCAGCAGGCCATCGCGATCATGGGCGCCCGGATCGACGGCTAGCTCTGGAACACATAGCTGCCCGGCGCGGGCCCCAGCGGCGGCAGTCCCGGCGCTCCGACCGCGGGCGGATCAACCTGGTCCGAGCTGCGCGCCCGCAGCCAGTCGACCCAGACAGGCCACCATGAGCCTGCCCCGGTTTCAGCGCTGGCTGTCCATTCGTCCGGCCCGGCATAATGCGCACCGGGCGGGCGGTGCGACCAGTGAAAGCGGCTGCGCGGCTGGCCCGGAGGGTTGACGATCCCGCTGTTGTGCCCGCCGCTGGTCAGAAGGAAGGTCAGGTCGCAATCGGTGAAGAGCTGCGTCTTGTAGACTGATTTCCACGGCGCGATGTGGTCCTTTTCCGTTGCCACCACGAACATCGGCGCCGCGATGTCCTTCAGCGCGATGACGCTGCCCTCGACCGCGAAACGCCCGGCGGTCAGCCGGTTTTCCAGGAACAGCGCGCGGAGGTATTCCGAATGCATCCGCGCCGGCATCCGCGTCGTGTCCGACACCCAGACGGCCATGTCGGTCAGTTCCTCATGCGCGCCCATGAAATAGCGGCGCACCGCGCGCGACCAGATCAGGTCCTCCGACCGGATGATCGAGAAGGTGCGCGCCATCTGCGGCCGGTCCAGATAGCCCTGGTCCCACATCATGTCTTCCAGGAACGCGACCTGGCTTTCCTCGACAAACAGCAAAAGCTCTCCGGCCTCGGCGAAATCGACCTGCGCGGCAAGGAGCGTCAGGCTGGCCAGCCGGTCGTCGCCGTCGCGCGCCAGGGTGGCGGCGGCGATGGCCAGGATCGTGCCGCCCAGGCAATAACCGATGGCATGGATCCTGCGGTCAGGGACGATCTTGCCCACTGCGTCCAGCGCCGCCATCACCCCATCACGCCGGTAGTCCTCCAGCGACAGGTCCGCCTGCGCGGCGATCGGGTTGCACCACGAGATCATGAAGACCGTGAAACCCTGTTCGACCAGATGCCGGACCATCGAATTCTGCGGCGAGAGGTCGAGGATGTAATATTTCATGATCCAGGCCGGGACGATCAGGATCGGCTCGGCCTCGACCTTCGGGGTCTGCGGGCTGTACTGGATCAGCTCGAACAGCTCGGTCCGCAGCACGACCGTGCCGGGGGTGCAGGCCAGATCCTCGCCCAGCCGGAACCCCTCGGGCACCGGCTCGCGCGTCCCCGTCACCAGCTTCAGGATATCCTGAGAGAAATGCGCCGCCCCATGCGTCAGGTTCTGCCCGCCGGTCTTCAGGGTCTCCGCAAGGATTTCCGGGTTGGTCGCCGGGAAGTTCGAGGGCGAGACCACATCCAGCGCCTGTCGGGCCATGAAGCGGACACGGTCGGCGTCTTCGGGTCGCAGGCCGCGCAGATGGTCGGTCGCGCTGTCCCACCAGTCCTGCACTGCCAGGAAGCCTTGTTGCCACAAGGCGAAGGGCTGGCCCGCCCAGGCCGGGGCGTCGAAACGATGGTCATAGGGCTTGGGCTTGAAGGGCGGCGGCGCCTCGGGGTCCAGCTTCAGGGCATGCGAGACCAGCTTCTGCACGTTCTGCATTGCATGTTCGGCCAGTTCCATCTGGCGTCCGGGCGATTCGGCCAGGTGAAAGGCCCAGTCGGCCCAGGCCTCCAGGAAGGAATGGGGCGAAATGCCCCCCGTATGCCGGGCGACGGCGGCCCGGAAGGCGCGGTCCAGCGTCTGATACCGATGGTCAACAGGTTTGGCGGCCGACGTCTCGGCAACCGCAGGAGCGACCGACGGCACCGGGACCGGCAGCTGGTCAATCTGCTTTGCGGTTTTCCGTGGCATCCCGCCCTCCTGTCGTTCCCCGCCGCGCCAGCGCACAGCCGAATCGACCGCGCGGATGCGACGGCCAGTGCCTGCATGCAGCCTGGGCCGGATTCCCGCCTTGATCCAGCGCAACTTGGGCCCAAGACCCCCTTGCGCCCGACCGCGCCTCCGTTTAGGGAAGGCAGCAGTGGCCCGTTCGTCTATCGGTTAGGACACCAGGTTTTCAACCTGGGAAGAGGGGTTCGACTCCCCTACGGGCTGCCACTCCCGTTACAATGCGCAAACAGCCATGTGACTGGCATTTCATCCGGTTATCGGCTTGATGGGCCAGGTCCAACAGCCCCGGAGCCATCATGCTGCGTCCCCTTGCCGCCCTTCTGCTGCTTTCCTCTGCCGCCCTGGCCGATGCCGCCGATGGCGAGGCGCTGAAGGGCATGACCTGGGACCAGATCGTTGAGGAAGCGCGCGGCGGCACGGTCAACTGGTTCATGTGGGGCGGCGCGGACAACATCAACGCCTATGTCTCGGGCTACATGGCGGACCGGCTGAAGTCCGAATACGACATCACGCTGAACCGCGTCCCGATCACCGACGCGGCCGAGATCGTGAACCTGATCCTGTCCGAGAAAGAGGCCGGGATCACCGATGCAGGCACCGTTGACCTCATCTGGATCAACGGCGAGAATTTCCGCTCCATGAAGGACGCTGGCCTCGCCTTCTGCGGCTACACCGGGCTTCTGCCGAACGACGCGCTGGTCAACTGGGACAACCCGGCCATCGCCAACGACTTCGGCGTCCCCGTGGACGGCTGCGAAGTGCCGTGGAACACCGTCCAGTTCGCCTTCGCCCATGACAGCGCCACCCTGCCCGAACCTCCGCGCGACATGGCCGGGCTGATCGAGTGGATCAAGGCCAACCCCGGCCGCTTCACCTACCCCGCACCGCCGGATTTCACCGGCTCGGTCTTCGTGCGGCATGTGTTCTATCACGCGGCAGGCGGCCCGGACGCCTTGCTTGGCCCCTTCGACCAGGCGAAGTTCGACGAGGTCGCGGCCAGGACCTGGGCAATCCTGAACGAGCTGGAGCCCTTTCTCTGGCGCGAGGGCGCGACCTATCCCACGACCGTCACCCAGTTGAACGAGCTTTTCGCCAATGGCGAGGTGGCCTTCAGCTTCAACTACGACCCCGCGCAGTTCGGCCTGGCGGTGCAGGACGGTCTCTGGCCGGAAACCACGCGCTCCTACGGGCTGGCGGACGGGACCATCGGCAACACCAACTACACGCTGATCCCGTTCAACTCGCCCAACAAGGCGGCCGCCATGGTGGTGCAGAACGTGCTGCTCTCGGGCGAGGCGCAGCTTGAAAAGGCGAAAGCCGAGGTCTGGGGGGCCGCTCCGGCCATCGAGATCGCCCGCACCTCACCCGAGGTCCAGGCTGGTTTCGCCGCCATCAAGGCGCACCCTTCCGTCGTCCCGGCCGAGGACCTCGCCAAGGCCGCCCTGCCCGAGCTGCAGGCCGACTGGCTGACCGCGATCGAGGCCGGCTGGACCGCCAACGTCGGCAACTGAGCCTTGCGCGGGCCCGGCCGACCCGGCACCCTGGCGCCGAAAGGGGCATGACGTGACCGAACGGACCCGTATCCTGCTGCTGCTCGCCCCGGCGCTGCTGCTGGTGGGCGGCATGGTCCTGTCGGCGCTGGGGCTGGCGCTTCTGCGCGCGCTGCACCTCTTCCCGGTCGTGGACCTTGACCTGTCGGCCTTTGCGGCGGTGCTGGGTTCACCCGGTTTCCTGGAATCGCTGGCACTGTCGGTCTGGATCGCCACCACCTCGACCGCGCTTGCCGCCGGGCTGGCGCTGGCGCTTCTCCTCCGCCGCGGCTTTCCGGGGCGCGGGCTGGTGGCGGTGCTTGTGCAGCTCAACCTGACCGTGCCGCATGTGGTTGGCACCATCGGCCTGCTCTACCTGATCTCCCAATCTGGCGCCTTCGCCCGCCTTGCCCATGCCGCGGGCCTGATTGCCCGGCCGGCGGAGTTCCCGGCCCTGACCCATGACCCCTTCGCCATCGGGATCATCCTGACCTATGTCTGGAAGGAAGTCCCCTTCATCACCCTGATCCTGCTGGCAAAACTCCAGACGCTGGGCGAACGGCACGAACAGGTCGCCCGCAGCCTCGGCGCCACGCGCTGGCAGGCTTTCCGCCATGTCCTGCTGCCGCAACTCGCCCCCGCGCTCGCCGCCGCTTCGGCTTTGGTCTTCGCCTTCGCCTTCGGCGCCTACGAGATCCCGCTGATCCTCGGCGCCCACGCGCCCGAGGCGCTGCCGGTCGCCGCCTGGCGCGCCTTTACCGATGTGGACCTGTCGCAGCGGCCCCAGGCCTTCGCAATCTCGGTGCTGGTGGCGGCGCTGGGGGTGGCGTTGCTGCTTTTTTACGCCCGCCTCGTCCTGCCACCGCGAGCCCGCGATGCGAACTGAAACCTTGCGGCTTCTGGCCGGGCTCGTCGTGGCCCTGGCGCTGGTCCTGCCGCTGGTCCCGCTGGCGATCTGGTCCGGGGCACATGGCTGGCGCTTTCCCGACCTTCTGCCGCAGGACTGGTCGACCAAGGCCTGGTCGCTGGCCCTCTCCCCCCGCGGCGGCGTGGTGGAGAGCCTCGGTCTGACCCTGGCCATCGCCCTTGCCACCACCACCCTCGCCGCGCTGTTGGGCGTCCCCGCGGGCCGGGCCCTGGGGCTTCACGACTTCCGCGGCAAGCGGCTGGTCCTCCTCCTGCTTCTTGCCCCCGCCATCCTGCCGGGGATCGCGCTGGTCCTTGGCCTGCACGACCTTTTCCTCCGGCTTGGGCTCGTCGGCAGCACGGGCGGAGTGATCCTGGCCCATCTGGTCCCCGTCCTGCCCTACATGACGCTGGTCATGGCCGCCGTCTTCACGGGCTTCGACACAAGGATCGAGGCGCAGGCCCGCAGCCTTGGCGCGGGGCCCTTGTGCACCTTCCTGAGCGTCACCCTGCCGGTGATCCTGCCCGGCGTCCTGACCGGGGCGCTTTTCGCCTTCCTGGTGTCCTGGTCGCAATACCTGTTGACGCTGGCCATCGGGGGCGGGCGCGTGCAGACGTTGCCCCTGGTCCTTTACAGCTATGCCGCCGCCGGGCGGAACGACGTCGCGGGGGCCATCGCGCTGATCTACCTCTTGCCGGGCCTACTCATCCTTCTGTTCACCGCCCGCCGGGTCACCGGCCGCGGCTTCGGCGCGCTGCTGCGGCCATGAGGCTTACGCTGCAGGGCCTCCGCCTCGCCTATCCCGGTGCAGATCTGGCGACGATCCGTGACCTCGACCTGGTGGTCGAGCCCGGCCGTCTGACCGCGCTGCTGGGGCCCTCGGGCAGCAGCAAGACCACGGTGATGAAGCTGATCGCCGGGCATCTGGACCCCGATGCCGGAGAGATCCGGCTCGGCGACCGCTCGCTTCTGGGCCTGCCGCCCGAAAGGCGGCGCGTGGCGATGGTCTTTCAGGACCCGCTTCTCTTCCCGCATCTGACGCTGGCGGGGAATGTCGGCTTCGGGCTGAAGCTGCGCGGCCTGCCACCGGCCCAGATCGCGGCCGAAGTCCAGGCGATGCTGGAACGCGTGCAACTGGCGGGCCTGGGAGACCGCCGCCCGCACCAGCTTTCGGGCGGCCAGCAGCAGCG
>JBKHWC010000027.1:0-36439 GCA_046569765.1 Alphaproteobacteria bacterium
CCGAAGAAGGTTTACGAACTGGCCGACCTGGTGCGCGAAGACCTGCGCTTCATCAACCGCCCGGCCGGCTCGGGCACGCGCTTCCTGCTCGAAGGCCTGCTGCAGGACCAGGGCATCGCCAGCGGCCACCTGATCCCCGGTCAGCCGCATCCCCTTGTCCGCCTTCAGCCGCGGATACGGAGTATCCCGCGGCGCATCCTCCTCGGCCACCACGCCCAGCTTCACCAGCCCCTTCACCACGGACGCGCCACACCCCGCCGCCTCCGCCAGCTCTCCCAGCGTGACCGGAGCGCCCCCGACCTCCCGCAGCGCCTCGATCACCCGATGCCGGGCGTCGGTCAGCTGGTTCGGCGCCGGCCCCGCCAGACGGTAGACCCGCCGCGTCGATGGAGGATCGCCCAAGCCCGGAGTCCGCGTGGCCAGCCGCAGCATCGCCGGCAGGGGTGTCAGCGTGTAATCCGCCGCCCGCGCCAGGAACGTCCGCAGCTCTGCCCGCATCGGCCTTGCGTCCAGCACCCGGTTCACCGGCCGCACCTTCGCCGGATCGAAGCCCCCGAGGCCCGGCCCCCAGACCACGCCCAGAACCCGGCGCGGCCCCAGTGGCACCTCGACGAAATCCCCGTCCCCGCAGCCCCCTTCCGGCGCGCGATAATCCAGCACCCGGCCCAGCGGCTCTGTCGTCAGGACCCCCACCAGGTCCCCCGCCCGATATACCCGCTCTGCCACCTGCAACCTTTCGCTCACCCGCCATTTGGGCTAAACCGCGGCCCGAGAGCATTCAACCCCCGCGCGGCACCCCCCGCAACCGCCGACGGAGCGACCCCCATGAAATTCTTCATCGACACCGCCGACGTCGACGCGATCCGCGAACTCCACGCCCTCGGCATGGTTGACGGCGTCACCACGAACCCCTCCCTCATCCTGAAATCCGGTCGCAACATCCTGGAAGTGACGAAGGAAATCTGCAGCTTCGTCGAAGGCCCGGTCTCGGCCGAGGTCGTGGCGCTGAAGGCCGACGAGATGATCGCCGAGGGCCGCAAGCTGGCCGAGATCGCCCCGAACATCGCCGTCAAGGTCCCGCTGACCTGGGACGGGCTCAAGACCTGCAAGGTGCTGACCTCCGAAGGCTTCATGGTCAACGTCACCCTCTGCTTCAGCGCGAACCAGGCGCTGCTGGCGGCCAAGGCGGGCGCGACCTTCATCTCGCCCTTCATCGGTCGCCTGGACGACATCAACCTCGAAGGGCTGGACCTGATCGGCGACATCCGCACGATCTATGACAACTATGGCTTCGAAACCCAGATCCTCGCCGCCTCGATCCGCACCGCGAACCACGTCAAGGATTGCGCCCTGATCGGCGCCGACGTGGTCACCGCGCCGCCGGCGGTCATCAAGGCCATGGCGAACCATGTGCTGACCGACAAGGGCCTCGACCAGTTCATGCAGGACTGGGCCAAGACCGGGCAAAAGATCATCTGACCCCGAGTCCAGGGCCTTCCCCCGATTTTTCGCAGAAAAATCGTCGGGCTGGCGCGGGCCTGTTGCAGGACGGCAATCCCCAGCCGATGCTGCAGGAAAAATTGTCGCCAAGCGGTTTAACTTCGGCCTATAATGCCCGGAAATCCCGCGAAAACCGCTTGGCGAAACCCATGATCGAACCCGACCTGCGCGACCTTATCCTGGCCGAACCCGAACGCCTGCTGGCCGACCGCGACGTGATGAACGCCCTTGTCGCGGCCAATGAACGGGCCATGGGCGCCAATGTCGTCGACCTGCGCGGCATCGCGATGCAGCGGCTGGAAACCCGGCTCGACCGGCTGGAGGACACCCACCGCTCCGTCATCGCCGCGGCTTATGAGAACCTCGCCGGGACCAACCAGATCCACCGCGCCGTCCTGCAACTGCTTGAACCCGCCAGTTTCGAGGGCTTCATCACCGCCCTTCGGGGCGAAGTCGCCCAGACCTTGCGCGTCGACATCGTCCGCCTCGTGCTGGAAACCGTCCAGGACGGCGGTGAGGCCGACCCGGCCCTGCGCAAACTGGGTGAGGTGCTGCAGGTCGGCCCGCGCGGCCATGTCGCGCATTACCTTTCCAACGGCCGCGGCGGGGCGGTCCGCCCGGTCGTCCTGCGCCCCGTTACCCCGCTGGCGGCCACCGTCTACGGCCCCCACTCGGCCGAGATCCGGTCCGAGGCGCTGATGAAGCTCGACCTCGGCCGCGGCCGCCTGCCCGCGATGCTGGCCTTCGGCTCGGAGGATGCGCAGATGTTCCGCACCAGCCATGGCACCGACCTTCTGGCCTTTTTCGCCGGGGTCTTCGAACGGCTGATGCGGCAATGGCTTAAATGACCGGGGCGCTGCCCCTGCTTGCCCCCGCACTCGCCTCGGCGCTGGCCGACTGGCTGGCCCAGCTGGCCGCCCTGAAAGGCGCCGCGCCCAGAACGATCGAGGCCTACCGCAGCGACGTGGCCCGCTACCTCGCCTTCCTGGCCGGGCACCAGGGCGAGGCCGCGGGCCTTGCCCGGATCGCCGCCACCAGCCAGGCCGACCTGCGCGCCTGGTCCGCCTGGGAACGCGCCCGCGGCCTTTCGCCCCGGTCGCTCGCCCGGGCACTGTCGGCGGTCAAGGGCTTCACCGCCTGGGCCGCCGACCGCACCGGCACCGACGCCACCACCGTCCTGTCCGCCCGCGCCCCTAAAGTCCGCCGCAAGCTCCCCCGCCCCCTGACCGAGGACGGGGCCGCCGCCATGCTGTCCGAGATCGGCAGCGATGCGCGACAGGACTGGATCGCCGCCCGCGACACCGCCATCGCCACGCTGCTCTACGGCCTCGGCCTCCGCATCTCCGAGGCGCTCTCGCTGAGCGGCGCCGACCATCCCCTGCCCGAGGTGCTGCGGATCGTCGGCAAGGGTGGCAAGACGCGCATCGTCCCGGTGATCCCCGCCGCGGCCGAAGCCGTCGCCGCCTATGCCAGGCTCTGTCCCTTCGACCTCGCCTGCTCCGAGCCGCTGTTTCGCGGCGCCCGCGGCGGCCCGGTCAACCCCCGGCTGATCCAGTCCGCGATGGAGCGCGCCCGCCTCCGCCTTGGCCTGCCCGCCAGCGCCACCCCGCACGCGCTGCGCCACAGCTTCGCCACCCATCTCCTGTCGGCCGGTGGAGATCTCCGCGCAATTCAAGAGCTTCTGGGCCATGCCTCGCTCTCCACAACCCAGGGCTACACCGCCGTCGACGCCGCCCGATTGATGGAAGTTTACGAAAAAGCCCACCCGAGGGCCTGACTTGACGGCCAAGCCCTGTTGCGCCCCGGCCCCGAATCCGCCATCAAGTCCGCATGAGCCCGCGTCTGAAAGCCCTGTCCGTTCATTTGCTCACCGCCTCAGGCGCGGTCCTTTCGATGTTCGCCATGCTGGCGGCGGTCAAGGGCGACTGGAGCATGATGTTCCTCTGGCTCGTCGTCGCGCTGATCGTGGACGGCGTCGATGGGCCGCTGGCTCGGCGCTATCACGTCAAGACCAATTGGCCGACCTATGACGGCGTCCTGATGGACCTGATCGTCGACTACCTGACCTATGTGTTCATCCCCGCCTTCGCGCTGTTCCAGTCCGGCCTTCTGCCCGGCTGGACCGGCTGGCTGGCGATCATCGTGATCTGCTTCGGCAGCGTGATCTATTTCGCCGACACGCGGATGAAGACCAAGGACAACAGCTTTGCCGGCTTCCCGGCCTGCTGGAACATGGTGGTTCTGGTTCTCTTCGCGACCCAGCCCAGCCAGACGGTGATCCTTCTCGTCGTGATCTTCCTGACCGCGGCGATGTTCACCAACCTCAAGTTCATTCATCCCGTGCGAACCAACCGCTGGTACCAGATCTCGCTGGCCGTGACCGTCACCTGGATCGCGCTCGCCGCCTGGGCCGCCTGGTGGGATTTCCAGGAAGGGCCGGTTGCCAAGTGGCTTCTGGTGCTGACCTCGCTTTACCTGATGCTGGCGGGGATCGCGCAACAGATGGTGCCCGAAGGGATCCGCCGCGTCCGCTGACGCCCCGCTCGTCGATGTCTGCGACCCGCCTCGCTGTCTTGCGAGGAGAAGAGGCAGTCGCACGACGAGCTGCCCCGTCACAGCCGCATCAGCATGACCCCCGCGACGATCACCAGCGCCGCCACTGCCTTTTCCCCGCTCATCCTCTCACCGAAGACCAGCCAGCCGATCAGCACCGCAAACAGGATCGAGGTCTCGCGCAGTGCCGCCACCACCGCGATCGGCGCAAAGGTCATCGCCCAGATCGACACGGCATAGGCCCCATAGCTCGCCGCCGAGGCGAAGGCCCCCATCCGCCAGGCGTGCCGGTTGCGCGGGATCACGTCCCAGCCGCGCAGCGCCACCATGCCCAGCGTGAAAAAGCAGCCATCCGCCACGAAGACCCAGGCCACATAGGCCACCGGAGCGCCCGAGACCCGCGCCCCCATCCCGTCGATCAGCGTATAGGTCGCCGTGGCCAGCGCGCTGCCGAGTGCGAAGGGCAACAGCTTGCGGTCCTCGCCACTGGTGAACACCCCGCGCGCCATCAGCAGGATGCCCCCCGCCAGGACCGAGATCGCCAGATATTCCTGTGCACTGACCGCATCCGCCAGGAAGGCCGCACCGACCAGCGCCACGACCATCGGCGCCGCACCCCGCGCGATGGGATAGACGCGGCTCAGGTCGCCCCGGTCATAGGCATAGGTCAGGAAGAACTTGTAGGCGAAATGCGTGCAGCCCGCTGCGATGACCCAGGGAATGGCGGCGGGGTCGATCGGCGCGGCAAAGGCCACCACCGACAGCCCGATCGGCACCTCGACAATCGACAGGATCACCATCCCGCCAACCTTCGAGGTCCCCAGCTTGATCAGCGCATTCCACAGCGCATGCAGGAAAGCCGCTCCGAGGACGGCCAGGAAGATGCCAAGCGTCACCGCACACCCGTCATGAAACTGTCACAGCAGGCGTAAGCTGCGGCGCGCAGAGGCACAAGCCGGGGCGCGCGTCAGGTAGGGTGGACGTATCGCCCACCCTGCGCCCGCGCGTCAGCGCAACTGCAGCCGGATCGGCCCCCGCGCCGTCAGCGCGTCGACCTCCACCCCACCCTGCGTCGCCAGGATCTCCGGCATCGTCGCCGCCACCGATCGCACCTCGGGCATCAGCCCCCGCCAGTCCTCCGCCACCGCCCGCGCCACCTCCGAGGGGCAGAAGCTCCGCCCGCGTCCGCGCGCCAGCGCCAGGTCGAGGATCACGGACCGGATCCGCCCGCTCACAGCAGAAGCGCCCCCTCGTGGCGCAGAAGCGCGGCCTTGGTCTCGACTCCGCCGGGGGCCGAAAAGCCGCCAAACCAGTCGGTCCCGGTGACGCGGTGGCAGGGGATCAGGATCGGCAGGGGATTGGCGCCGCAGGCCTGCCCCACCGCCTGCGCCGGCGCGCCGACCGCGCGGGCGATCTCGCCATAGGTCCGGGTCTCGCCCAGCGGGATATCGGCCATCGCCCGGCGCACCTGGGCGTTCAGCCCTTCGCCCCAGTCGAAGGGCAGGTCGAAGCGGGCAAGCCGCCGGTCGAAATAGGCTCGCAGCTGCGCGGCCGCCTCGTCCAGCAGGGCCGAGCCCTCACCCGGATCGGCCCGCCAGTCCAAACGGACCAGGCGGCCGCGCTCCTCGGCCAGGGTCACCGGACCGAACGGCGTCAGGACCACCGCGCGCGTCGGCTGGGCGTTATCGCCCACCCTACCTAACCCAGCGCGTCATTGCACCGCTGGCAGGTCCCCGGATGCTTGTGCGTCCCCACATCCGGCAGCACCTTCCAGCACCGCTCACACTTCGTCCCGCTCGCGGGATGGAACACCACCGCCACCTCCGGCACATCCGCCAGCCGGAACGCCCCCTCTGGCGCCTCGGCCACCTTCACCGCCAGGTCCGAGGTGATGCAAAGCTCGGCGAAATCCACGCTGCCCAGCAGCCCGGCCAGCACCGGCGAGACGAAGACCTCGGGCGCCGCTTCAAGCGAGGCGCCGATCACCTTCGCCGTCCGTTGCACCTCCAGCGCGCCCGTCACCACCCGCCGCGCTTCGCGCAGATCGTCCCATTTCGCCGCAAGCGCCTCATCCCGCCAGGCGGCAGGCGTCTCAGGGAAGTCGACCAGATGGACCGAGCTTTCCTCGCCCGGGAACCGCTCCAGCCAGACCTCCTCCATGGTGAAGACCAGAACCGGGGCAAGCCAGGTCGTCAGGCGATGGAACAGGATATCCATCACCGTCCGGCAGGCCCGGCGGCGCAAGCTGTTGGCCGGGTCGCAATAAAGCGCGTCCTTGCGGATGTCGAAATAGACCGCCGACAGGTCCGTGGTGCAGAAGGTGAACAACTTCTGGAACACGCCCTGGAAGTCATAGGCCGCATAGCCCTCGCGCACCTCGGCATCCAGTTCCGCCAGGCGATGCAGCACCCAGCGCTCCAGTTCCGGCATCTGGGCCACGTCCACCCGCTCGGCCTCGCTGAAATCCTTCAGCGCGCCCAGCATGTAGCGCATCGTGTTGCGCAGCCGACGATAGCTGTCGGCCACGCCCTTCAGGATCTCCTTCCCGATCCGCAGGTCGACGGTATAGTCCGACTGCGCCACCCAAAGCCGCAGGATATCCGCGCCGTATTCGCCGATCACCTCTTGCGGGGCGACCGTGTTGCCGAGCGACTTGGACATCTTCATGCCCTTCTCGTCCAGCGTGAAGCCATGCGTCAGCACGCCCCGATAGGGCGCGCGGCCCTTGGTCCCGCAGGCCTGCAACATGCTGGAATGGAACCACCCGCGATGCTGGTCGGTGCCTTCCAGATAGAGGTCTGCGATCCCGTCCGGGCTGCCATCCTCGCGGTCGCGCAGGACGAAGGCATGGGTCGAGCCACTATCGAACCACACGTCCAGCACGTCGAAGACCTGTTCATAATCGGACGGAGTCACGATCCCGGACAGGACCTTTTCCTTGAATCCTTGCACATACCAGACATCCGCGCCCTCCGCCTCGAAAGCCGCCTTGATCCGGGCGTTCACCTCGGGGTTCTTGAGCAGGAAGTCCGGGTCCGTCGGCATCGCCCCCTTCTTGACGAAGCAGGTCAGCGGCACGCCCCAGGCGCGCTGGCGCGACAGCACCCAATCGGGGCGCGCCTCGATCATCGAGTGCAGGCGGTTCCGCCCCGTCGCGGGGGTCCACTCCACCAGCTGGTTGATCGACGTCAGCGCCCGCTTGCGGATCGTGTCGCCATAGCTGGTCATCCCGTCGTCAAGCCGCCGGTCGATCGCGACGAACCACTGCGGCGTGTTGCGGTAGATCACCGGGGCCTTCGACCGCCAGCTGTGCGGATAGGAATGCTTCAGCTTCCCCTTGGCAAACAGCGCGCCCGAGTACGCCAGCTGCTTGATGACCGAAACGTTCGCCGGCCCCTCCTTGCCCTCGGGCGTGATGATGTGCTGACCGCCGAAGAGCGGCAGATTGGCCCGATAGGACCCATCCGCCTCGACGTTGTAGGTCATCGGCAGCCCGAACTTGACGCCCAGCTGATAGTCGTCATCGCCGTGCGACGGAGCCGTATGGACAAACCCCGTCCCCGCATCGTCGGTGACATGGTCCCCCGGCAGCATCGGCACGTCGTAATCCCACTCGCCCGCGCCGCCCTCGACACCGCGGAATGGATGCGCCATCACCATGCCCTTGAGGTCCGCCGCCGAGACATCCCCCAGCCGCCGCACCATCTCTGGCCCGACCAGCTTGGCCTGCCCGAACACTGCCTCGGCCAATTTGTCGGCCAGGATCACCCGATGCCCGATGGTCGCGCTGCTGTCCTCCGGCCGGCCGATGATCTCGTACAGCCCGTAGGCAATCTCCGGCCCAAAAGCCACCGCCCGGTTCTGCGGGATAGTCCAGGGCGTCGTCGTCCAGATCACCACATCGGTCGGCGTCTTGGTGAAGACCGCATCGCCATGAATCACCCGGAACCGCACCCAGACCTGATGGCTCGTATGGTCGTGATACTCCACCTCCGCCTCGGCCAGCGCTGTCTTCTCGACCGGAGACCACATCACCGGCTTCGACCCCTGGTACAGCGTCCCGTTCATCAGGAAGGTCATGAACTCGTCCGCGATCACGGCTTCCGCGTGATAGTCCATCGTCAGATAGGGACGGTCCCACTTGCCCGTGACACCAAGACGCTTGAACTCCTCACGCTGGACGTCGATCCAGCCCTCGGCGAACTTGCGGCATTCCTGCCGGAAGGCGACCGTGTCCACGTCATCCTTGTTCAGCCCCTTGGCGCGGTACTGCTCCTCGATCTTCCACTCGATCGGCAGACCGTGGCAGTCCCAGCCCGGCACATAACGGGCGTCCCGGCCCATCATCTGCTGCGACCGCACCACCATGTCCTTCAGCACCTTGTTCAGCGCATGCCCGATGTGCAGGTGCCCGTTCGCATAGGGAGGGCCGTCGTGCAGCACGAACGGAGCCCGCCCCGCCGCGCGTTCCCGCAGCCGGTCATAGACCCCGATCCGCTCCCACCGGGCCAGCCAGTCCGGCTCGCGCTGAGGGAGCCCCGCCCGCATCGGAAAAGCGGTCTCGGGCAGGAAGACGGTGTTGCGGTAGTCGGGGGCGTCGGAAGGCAGAGTGGTGTCGGCACACATGGCGGATCGGTCCCAGGATCAAGAGGCAGTCAGGCCCGCAAGGCACGGGCCGGGGCAAGACAGCAAACCCGGCGGCTGAAGCTCAGCCCGCCGGGCCGGTAATTCGCGCGTTGCGGGCCCAGGTCTGCATGGGCGGCCTTATAGACAAAGGCCCGCGCAGGGTCCAGTGCGGGCCGCCCCTTGGCCAAGGGCACGCGGGGCGCTACCCTTTGCCCGAAAGGAGCCCGCATGAAACTCCCATCGCTCAACGTCCTTGGCCAGCCGCTGGAGGCCTGCTCGACCGACCCGGTGACCGGCTTCTTCCGCGACGGCTGCTGCAACACCGGCCCGATGGACCGCGGATTGCACACCGTCTGCGCCCTGATGACGGCCGAATTCCTCGCGCTCTCGAAATACCTCGGCAACGACCTGTCCACCCCGCGCCCGGAATACGGGTTCAAGGGGCTGAAGCCCGGCGACCAGTGGTGCCTCTGCGCCGCCCGCTTCCTTCAGGCGCATGAGGAAGGCGCGGCCCCCCAGGTGCGCCTTGCCGCCACCCACGAGGCCACGCTCGCCGTCGTCCCGCTCAAGATCCTGCGCGAATACGCCACCGACGCCTGATCAGGCTGCGCTATCCTTTGCCGCCGCCTGGACGGCGCCGTCCTCGCGCATCAGATCGTCGATGAACAGGCTCAGAAGCTGCGGCCGCCCGCTGACCCCGGCCTTGCGATAGATCGCATTGGTCTGCGCCTTCACCGTCCCCTCGCTGGTCGAGCGCAACCCGGCGATCTCGGCCGTCGACATGCCCTTGATCGCGAACAAGGCCACGTCCCGCTCGGACGGGGTCAGCCCCCATTCGGCGAACCGCTCCTGCAGCAGGTCCATGAACGCCCCCGAAGCGCGACGAAGCCGCTCTTCCGCGCGATGCCGTTCGCGCAGGGCGCGGTGCAGCATCAAGCCCCCGACCACCACGCCCAGCACCAGCCCGACCGAGGCGCCGATCTCCATCAGCTCGCGCATTTCCCAGCTGATCGGCGTGGTCTGCAGCCCCAGGACCGAGGCCAGGATATCGGACACGAAAAAAAAGGCGCAAAACGCCTGGATCACGAAGATAAGAAGGAACGGGGCTGCACGTTTCAATCGAGTACTCGGTGATGGGACGTACGATCAATCGTCGTCGTCACGATCATCATCGTCGTCATTGTCGTCCCTGTCATCCCTGTCATCGTCGTCGCGATCATCATCGTCGTCGTCATCATCGTCGTCATCGTCATCGTCGTCCGATGCCGAGGGACGGTCGTCGATGATCCTCGGTTGGGATGTCGCGCCCGCGGTCGGCAACCACAGATCGCGCAGGATCTCGCCCGTTCGCGGGTTCAGGATGATCTCGCGCCGCCCGTCGCGGCTGGTGGCGAGGATGCGGACGCGGCCCAGCAGCGTGCGTTCCTGCACGACCGAGCGGAAGCCTTGCGCGCGCAGCTGGCGCACGACGCTGTCGACATAGTCCTGCGCAAGGGCAGGCGAGCCAAGGGCTGCAGCCGTTGCCAACACGGTCAGGAACTCGCGGCGTTTCATCTGCCCACCCTTTCCAGGCAAATATGGAACATGCGGAAGGCCCCGGCAAGACCGGGGCCTCCAGGCCATTCAGGCGAAAGCCTCAGTCGTCGTTGTCGTCATCGCGATCGTCATCGCGATCGTCATCGCGGTCGTCATCGCTGTCATCGTCGTCATCGCGGTCATCGTCATCGTCCCGGTCATCATCGTTGTCGTCGTCATCGTCGCCGTCCGAGTCGTCGTCATCGTCGTCGTCCCCGTCCAGGTCATCCTCGAAATCGCGGTTGACGGTGCTGACCTGCTTGCCGGTGCGGCGGGCGTCGTCGTCATCGGCCCGTTCCTGCTCCTGATCAAGGATCAACTGGGTCTCGTTGTCGTAAACGACCTCGACCTTGATCCCGTCCTTGAACGCCTCGACCTTGGTCTGGGTCGGGCCGACCTTGACCTCGACGAAGTCATAGTCCTTTGCCAGATAGGCATCGGCCAGGGCGTTCCCGTCGATGGCGGCATGGGCCATGTTGACCGAAAGCGCGGTGGCGGCGGCAAACATCAGCAGTTTGGTTTTCAGTTTCATCAGGTCAACTCCGTTGCGATTGCTGGCCTCTGGGGCCGGGTCCGCACCACGCTGGGTGGCACAACCCGACCTGACACCGGCTCGGCTGCGACGGAAATTGCCCTGGGGTTTATCCCGCTGTCCATAAACCCCCGGACTGCACGCCTAAACTTCGGTTTATGCCGAAAAACTTGCCTTCGGGGCGCAACCCAGGGTCGTGGGAACGACTCAGACCTTCATCTCGAAGCCCAGGTGCTTGGCGACGGTGAAGATATCCTTGTCGCCGCGCCCGCACATGTTCATCACGATGATCTGATCCTTGGGCAGCGTCGGCGCCAGCTTCATCACCTGCGCCAGCGCGTGGCTCGGCTCCAGCGCGGGGATGATTCCCTCCAGCTTGCAGCACAGCTGGAACGCCTCCAGCGCCTCGGCGTCGGTGATGCTGACATATTCCGCCCGGCCCACGTCATGCAGCCAGGCATGTTCCGGCCCGATTCCCGGATAGTCGAGCCCCGCGCTGATCGAGAATCCCTCCAGGATCTGCCCATCCTCGTCCTGCAGAAGATAGGTCCGGTTGCCATGCAGCACCCCCGGCCGCCCGCCGGTCAGGCTGGCGCAATGCTGCATCCGGTCATCCACGCCCTTGCCCCCCGCCTCGACGCCCACGATTCGGACCGACTTGTCATCCAGGAAAGGATAGAAGAGGCCCATCGCATTGGACCCGCCGCCAATGGCCGCGACAACCACGTCGGGCAGACGGCCTTCGCCTTCCTGCTCGGCCAGCTGCCAGCGGACCTCCTTGCCGATGATCGACTGGAAGTCCCGCACCATCGCCGGATAGGGATGCGGCCCCGCCACCGTGCCGATGCAATAGAACGTGTCGCGGACATTGGTGACCCAGTCGCGCAGCGCGTCGTTCATCGCGTCCTTCAGCGTCCCGCGACCGCTGGTCACCGGGATCACCTCGGCGCCCAAGAGCCGCATCCGGAACACGTTCGGAGCCTGCCGCTCCACGTCATGCGCGCCCATGTAGACCACGCATTTCAGCCCGAACTTGGCGCAGACCGTCGCCGTCGCCACCCCGTGCTGCCCCGCCCCGGTTTCCGCGATGATCCGGGTCTTGCCCATCCGCCGCGCCAGGATGATCTGGCCCAGCACGTTGTTGATCTTGTGCGCGCCGGTATGGTTCAGCTCGTCGCGCTTCATATAGACCTTGGCGCCGCCCAGGTGTTCCGTCAGGCGCGGCGCGAAATACAGCGGCGAGGGACGGCCGACATAGTGCTTCCACAGATCGTCCATCTCGGCCCAGAAGCTGGGGTCGGTCTTGGCGTGGTTGTAGCGCTCTTCCAGCTCCAGGATCAGCGGCATCAGCGTCTCGCTGACGAAACGGCCGCCGAACAGGCCGAAGCGACCCGCCTCGTCCGGTCCCGTCATGAAGCTGTTCAACCCGTCCTCGGCCATGATGCACCCCCGTTGTTCCGTTCGGGATGTAGCGCCAATGGGGCGTCGGGAAAAGCCGGAGTTTTCGAAAACTCCGGACCGGAGCCTTCGAAGGCTCCGTTGCGATTTCTTCAAAGAAATCGCTACCGCAGGATCGGCACGCCGCCCTTCACGCCCTGGGCCGCCTGGACGAAGGCCGCGATCTTCGCAGGGTCCTTCACCCCCGGCGCGCTCTCCACGCCCGAGGAGACATCCACCTGCCGCGCCCCCGTCAGCCGCACCGCCTGCGCCACGTTCTCCGGCGTCAGGCCCCCCGCCAGCATCCAGGGCTTCAGCCATTTCCGCCCGACCAGGAGCCGCCAGTCGAAAGCCAGCCCATTGCCCCCCGGCAGATCCGCGCCCTTCGGCGGCTTGGCGTCGATCAGAAGCTGGTCGGCCGCAAGGCTCATCTCCATCAGGCCCGCAAGATCGCCCTCATCCGCCACGCCCATCGCCTTCATCACCGGCAGACCGTAGCGCGCCTTGACCTCGGCCACCCGCTCGGGGCTTTCCCGGCCATGCAACTGCAACATGTCCAACGGCACCGCCTCGACGATCGCATCCAGCGCCGCGTCATCGGCGTCGACCGTCAGCGCCACCTTGCACAGCCCTTCAGGAGCGCCCAGAGCAAGGTCCCGCGCCGTCTCCAGCGTCAGATGCCGCGGGCTTTTCGGGAAAAAGACGAATCCGGCATAGGCTGCCCCCGCCGCAGCCACCGCTGCCACATCGGCCGCGGTGCGCAGCCCGCAGATCTTGACCCGGACGTCCATCTCAGCGCTTGTCCAGCAGCGCCAGCACCTCGTCCTGCGGCGGGGTCGAGGTCGAATCCTTCAGCACCGCCAGTTCCCGCTCCAGCCGCACGACCTCGCGCGCCTTTTGCGCCGCCGTGGCGCGGTGGCCATGCTCGCGGAACCATTCCCAGACAAAGCCGATCAGCACCCCCGCCACGATTCCGCCGAAGATCACCAGGAACAGCGGCAGCTGCATCGCCCAGGTCAGCCCGGTCAACGCCGCCAGGTCGCCCGGCAGAAGCCGCACCTCCACCGGAGCCCGGTTGGCCAAAGCCACGGTCAGCAGCAGCAGAGCCAGAAGGCCCAGAAGGATCAGACGAAGGTAACGGATCATGCGGTCAACCCCGGCGTATCGGGCCAATATCGGCCCGATCCTGCCCGGGCGCAAGCGACGGCGCTACTTTCCGTTCAGCCGGTCGCGCAGAAGTTTGCCGGTCTTGAAGAACGGCACCTTCTTGTCATCGACCTTCACCGCCTCGCCAGTGCGGGGGTTGCGGCCCACCCGCCCGTCGCGCGCCTTGACCGAAAAGGCCCCGAAGCCGCGCAATTCGACCCGGTCGCCCTTGGCCAGCGCCTCGATGATCTCCTCAAAGACCGTGTTCACGATCCGCTCGACATGGCGCTGGGTCAAATGCGGGTTTTCGTCCGCGATCTTCTGAATCAGTTCGGATCGGATCATCCGTTGTCCCCCCTGTGGTCGGCCAGGTTGGCAGCAGCCGCCACGATGTTTTTCTCGCCCGACTATAGCGGCAGGATTCGGCATCTGACAAATAAAAACGGGGACTTGCCGCGCAAATGCAGACGGCCCCGCGCGGGGCGGGGTTGGCCATGGCAACCGCAGGTGAAACGCCGGTCCGCCCGGCGCGCGTTGTGTCCTTTCGACCAGATCGCCCGCCAGATACCGCTGCACCGCGGTCCAGGCCCGCCCTTCGGTCGCGCTGACGGCAGCGATCTGCAGGGCAGAGGCGCTCCCCAGGTCAGGCAGATGCAATCGACCGCGACCGATCAGCGCAGGCCCAGACCGCTCTGCAGCATGCGGCGCTTCAGGCTCTGCACCAGAGGGGCCCGGACGCAGCCAGGAGAGGCAGCGCGCGGCACCGTCCCCCCGGAAACGCAAACGGCCCCGCCGGTGGGCGGGGCCGCTGCAATCGCTTGCGCCGGAAGGCTTAGCCGCGGTCCTTCAGGGCCGCGCCCAGGATGTCGCCCAGCGAGGCGCCCGAATCGGACGAGCCATACTGTTCGACGGCTTCCTTCTCTTCGGCGATCTCGCGCGCCTTGATCGACAGGCCCAGCTTGCGGGTCTTCGGGTCGATGTTGGTCACGCGGACGTCGACGTGGTCGCCCACCTGGAAGCGCTCGGGGCGCTGGTCGGCACGGTCGCGGGCCAGGTCCGAACGGCGGATGAACGACTTGGCGCCGTTGTACTCCACCTCGATCCCGCCGTCTTCGATGGCCGAGACGGTCACGGTGATCACCGCGCCGCGCTTCACGCCGTCAACCGCATCGGTGAAGGTGTCGTCGCCCAGAGCCTTGATCGAGAGCGAGATCCGCTCTTTCTCGACGTCCACTTCGGTGACGGCGGCCTTGACCACGTCGCCCTTGCGGTAGTTCTGGATGGCTTCCTCGCCGCGCTGGTCCCAGGACAGGTCCGAGAGATGGACCATCCCGTCGATGTCGTTCTCGAGGCCGACGAACAGACCGAATTCGGTGATGTTCTTGACTTCGCCCTCGATGGTCGAACCGACCGGATGGGTCTCTGCAAAGACTTCCCACGGATTGCGCTGGGTCTGTTTCAGGCCAAGCGAGACACGACGCTTGGCGCTGTCGATCTCCAGCACCATGACGTCCACTTCCTGAGAGGTCGAGACGATCTTGCCGGGGTGCACGTTCTTCTTGGTCCAGGACATCTCGCTGACGTGGACCAGGCCCTCGACGCCCGCTTCCAGCTCCACGAAGGCGCCGTAGTCGGTGATGTTGGTGACGCGGCCCTTGTGGACCGAACCGATGGGATACATCTTCTCGACGGCATCCCACGGATCCGACTGGAGCTGCTTCATGCCCAGGCTGATGCGGTGGGTTTCCTTGTTGATCTTGATGACCTGGACCTTGACGGTCTCGCCGATCGACAGGATCTCCGACGGATGGTTGACGCGGCGCCAGGCCATGTCGGTGACGTGCAGCAGGCCGTCCACGCCGCCCAGGTCAACGAAGGCACCGTATTCGGTGATGTTCTTGACCACGCCATCCACGACCTGACCTTCGGACAGGTTGCCGATGACTTCGGCGCGCTGTTCGGCACGCGATTCTTCCAGGATCGCACGACGTGAGACAACGATGTTGCCGCGGCGACGGTCCATCTTCAGGATCTGGAACGGCTGCTTCATGCCCATCAGCGGGCCGGCGTCACGCACCGGACGGACGTCAACCTGGCTGCCGGGCAGGAAGGCCACGGCGCCGCCCAGGTCGACCGTGAAGCCGCCCTTGACGCGGCCGAAGATCGCGCCATCGACGCGCTGCTCGGCGGCATAGGCCTTTTCCAGACGGTCCCAGGCTTCCTCGCGGCGGGCCTTCTCACGGCTGATCTGCGCTTCGCCACGCGCGTTCTCGACGCGGTCCAGATACACTTCAACGGTGTCGCCCACGTTGATGTTGGGCTGCTCACCGGGGTTCGCGAATTCCTTGAGATCGATGCGGCCTTCCATCTTGTAGCCGACATCGATGATGGCCTGGCCCGCCTCGATGGCGATGACCTTGCCCTTGACGACAGTGCCCTCTTCGGGCGTGTCGATCTCGAAGCTCTCCTTCAACAGGGCTTCGAAGTCTTCCATGGATGCTTTAGCGCACATGTAGTTCAGTTTCCTTTTCTCGTGTTTTCACTGGCCATGCGGTTGGCTCCGCCGGTCTTGGCCCCGGATGAAAATACCCAAACCCCCGGTCAAGCCGCGGGTCAGGATCGCTTCGGGATGCCGGGCCTATAGACCCATTGCCGCCCCGCTGCAAGAAATTCAGCGCCGCGCGGCCGTCCGTCGGTCCAGCTCGGCGTTCAGTTCGGCCCCGACCAGCACCATTACCGTCGAGAGCCAAAGCCACAGCATCAGCACCACCACCGCCGCCAGCGAGCCGTAAGTCTCGTCATAACTGCCGAAATTCGCCACATACCAGCCCAAGCCCCCCGAGATCAGCACCAGCCCGACCGAGGCCACGACCGCCCCCGGCGTGATCCAGCGCCATTCCGCATCCGGCCGGTTCGGCGCCCAGCGATAGACCACGGCCAGGACGACGATCATCACCGCCAGGATCACGGGCCAGCGCAGGATCAGGACCAAAGCCTCGCCCACCGGACCCAGACGCTCGACCAGGAAGGGCAGCGCCGCGACCGCCACGCCCACTGCCATGACCAGCACGAACCCGCCCAAAGTGAAGGCCAGGGCAACCAGGACCAACCGCAGGAACCCTCGCGTCTCGCGCACGTCATAGGCGACGCCCAGCGCCTCGATCAGCGCCCGCGTGCCGCCGGTGGCCGACCACAAAGCCAGCGCCAGCGCGACCAGCGCGGTCAGCGACAGCCTGTCATCGGCCTTGGCCGCGATCCGCGTGGCCTGGTCCGTCACCAGGACCCGCGCCTCCTCCGGCATCAGCCCGGCCAGGGGCGCCATCAGCCCCGGCACATCCTCTGGCGCCAGCACCAGCCCGAAGATCGAGATCAGCGCCGTGATCGCCGGGACCACCGCGAGCAGCGCATAGAAAGTCACCCCCGCCGCCACAGCCAGCACCCGGTCGCGCTGGATCTCGCCCCAAAGGTCGCGGGCGATATCCTGAAGATCGGCAAGACTGGTGATGGCCATGGCGCGCCTCCTTTTCAGGAAAACCGGCAAGCGCCGCGCCTGGTTCCTAAAGCCCCAGCCGTTCCTTCGGAAATCCGACCCGGGCAAAGGCCACGAAGGCGCGCTCTTCGAAATCCGGGGCCGCCAGTTCCAGCGCGTGACGACTGTAATACCAGTGCAGCATCTTGCCGAACGGCCAATGCCGCGCCAGCGCCGCCTCCAGCGCCCGAGGGAAATCCGCCTCGTCCCTCGCCTCTTCCACCAGGCTTGGGAAATCCGACCGGCCGAACAGGATCGCGGGCTTGCGGTGCAGGAACCCCTCCATCGCCACCGCCGAGTTGACCGAGACGGTCACCGCGCAGGCGGCCAGCACGTCATGCACATTCGCGTCCGTCACCTGCACCTGCGCGCCCTGCGCCATGGCTTCGGCAATCGCCGCCACCCCCTCCTCCAGCGCCTGCGGATGCGGCTTCACCACGACCGGCCGCCCACCCGAGCCCTGCGCGACCCCCAGGATCATCCGCGCCATCGGCAGGCTGCAGCGCCCGCCGTGATAGGCCGACCGGCCCTGCAGGAACAGCGCCACCGCCCCCTTCGGCAGGTCCAGGGCGACCTCGCGCGGCTGGGCAAACCGCGACCGGCGCGGGGCGACGAAGCGGCGCTGCAACCGGCGCAGAAAGCGCAGCGCCTCGGCCTTGTCCATCGCCTCGGGGTCAAAGACGGCGCGACCCGCGCTGCTTTCGGCCTGGATACCCTCGGGGTCCAGATGCCAGAACCCCTCGAGATAGGCGAGAGCGGTGTTCAGCCAACCTTCGCCCCGCATCTGGCCGTTCTCGACGATATGCAGGTTGCCATCCGCCCCGCCCCGGTTGGGATTCATCTCGCTCCAGGGCCGCGCGAGGGCGCGGACGGTCAGGCCATGCGCCTCGCACATGACGGCCAGCCGGGTGAAGATCGCCAGCCGTTCCTTGCCGCGCCAGGCATGGGCCTGCCGGGGATTGATATGGAAATGGACCTCGGGCCGGGCGGCCATCTCAGCCTGTACCGGCCCGGCGCAAGGCGGCCTCGACCGCCGCGGCGGCGCGTTCAACCGCCTCGCCGATGGTCATTTCGCTGGTGTCCAGCAGCAAGGCATCCGGCGCGGGGCGCAAGGGCGCATCGGCCCGGCCCATGTCGCGGGCATCGCGCTCGCGGACCTCGGCCAGGACCTGCGCCTCGTCGCCGCCCAGTTCCAGCCAACGCCGATGCGCGCGGACCTCGGGGCTGGCGGTGACGTAGAGTTTCACCTCGGCCTCGGGGCAGATCACCGTCCCGATATCGCGGCCGTCAAGGACCGCGCCCTGCGGATCGCGGGCCAGGCGGCGCTGGAACTCGACCAGGGCGGCGCGGACCTCGGGGATCGCCGCGACCCGGCTGGCGGCCTGCCCGGCGGCCAGGCTGCGCAGATCGTCCCGCAGCAGGTCCTCGGGCGTCAAGGCGCGGGCGGCGGCGACCGGATCGCCTCCCTTGGCGCCGACCGCGCGATACAGCAGGCCGGTGTCCAGATGCCGCAGTCCGAAGCGCCCCGCGATATCCCGCGCGATGGTCCCCTTCCCCGCCGCCGCCGGCCCGTCGATCGCCACTGTGAACGCCATCTTCGTCTCCGTACGCGACGATGGGCGGATCGCCCGGCCTACCGGGGGTCCGCCCCGTTTCCAGAAGTTAAGCCCAGGTAAACGCCCGCAATCAACCCATTGAAATCTTGAGGATCTCTGACCTTGTCCACCGTGGACACCCGGCTCATCCCCGCTCGATCTCGGCACCAAGGCCCCGCATCAGCCCCTCGAAGACCGGGAACGAGGTCTGGATCGGCGACCCGTCGTCCACCGCGACCGGGTCCTTCGAAGCCAGCCCGCAGACCAGGAAGCTCATCGCGATCCGGTGGTCGATATGGGTCGCACAGGTCGCCCCGCCCGGCACGCCCCCCGGCCCCATCCCGTGGACGATCAGCGTGTCCTCATCCTCCTCGACCCGCACCCCGCAGGCCTCCAACCCCCGGGCCATCGCGTCGATCCGGTCGCTCTCCTTGACCCGCAGCTCCTTGACCCCCCGCATGACTGTCTTGCCCGAGGAGAAGGCCGCCACCACCGACAGGACCGGATATTCGTCGATCATGCTGGGAGCCCGCTCCGGCGGCACCTCGATCCCCTTCATCCCGCCCGAGAACCGCACCCGAAGGTCGGCCACCGGCTCGCCGCCCTCTTCCCGGGGGTTCTGGAACTCGATATCGGCCCCCATCTCGACCAGCGTGAGGTAAAGCCCATTCCGGGTCAGGTTCTGGCTGACCCCCGGCACCAGGATGTCCGACCCCTCGACGATCAGCGCCGCGCAGACCGGGAAGGCCGCGCTGGAGGGATCGCGCGGCACCGCCACCACCTGCGGCCGCAGCTCGGGCTGGCCCCGCAGGGTGATGACATGCCCCTCGCCCGTCTTCTCGACCGAGAGCTGCGCCCCGAAGCCCAGCAGCATCCGCTCGGAATGGTCCCGCGTCGGCTCCTTCTCGATCACCACCGTCTCGCCGGGCGCGTTCAGCCCCGCCAGCAACACCGCCGACTTCACCTGCGCCGAGGCCACCGGCAGCGCATAGCGGACAGGCACAGGATTCGCCGCGCCGACGATGGTCATGGGCAGGCGGCCGCCCTGACGACCGTAGGCGCGGGCCCCGAACAGGCTGAGCGGGTCGGTCACCCGCCCCATTGGCCGCTTCCTGAGGCTGGCATCCCCAGTGAAGGTCGCCGTGATCGGCGTCGTCGCCATCGTCCCCATGATCAGACGCACGCCCGTGCCGGAGTTGCCGCAATCGATCACGTCCTCCGGCTCGCGGAAGCCGCCGACGCCGACCCCGTTCACCGTCCAGGCGCCCTCACCATGCCGCGTCACGGTCGCACCGAAGGCCCGCATCGCCTTGGCCGTGTCCAGCACGTCCTGGCCTTCCAGAAGCCCCGAGATCCTGGTCTCCCCTACCGCCATCGCCCCGAAGATCAACGAGCGGTGCGAGATCGACTTGTCGCCCGGCACTTCGGCCACGCCCTTCAGCGGCCCCGACTTGCGGGATTTCATCGGTTGCGCGTCGCCATGGCCGGACATCGTCGTCTCCCCTACCGTTCCGGCATGCCTGATAGCGCAACCCAATCCGGCGCGCGACCCCGATTTCTGCGAAGAAATCGGTCCGGAGTTTTGGAAAACTCCGGGGTCAGCCCCGACGGAAGGTCAGGTAATGCGGGCTGCGACCTTCGCGGAGCGCCTTCTGCTCGTAGCGGGTGGAAAGCCAGTCCTCCCAGGCCTCGCCCTGCCCTGCCTGGCGGACCAGTGTGAACCCAGCCTGCGGGACCTCCTCCAGCGTCTGGCGGACGTAGTCGGGGATGTCGGTGGCCACGCGGAACTCGGCCCCCGGGGCGGTGATGCGGGCCAGCGGCAGCAGGTAATCCGGCGTCACGAAGCGGCGGCGGTGGTGGCGGGCCTTGGGCCAGGGGTCGGGGTAGTTGAGGAAGACCTTCGACAGGCAGGCATCGGGCAGCACGTCGAAGAGGTCGCGCACATCGCCCGGATGCAGCCAGAGGTTCTTGACCCCCGCGCCGCGGATCTTGCCCAGAAGCATGGCGACGCCGTTCACGAAGGGCTCGGCCCCGATGATCGTCGCATCCGGGTTACGGGCGGCCATGTGGACCAGATGCTCGCCGCCGCCAAAGCCGACCTCCAGCCAGAGCGGTCCCTTGACGAAGCTCAGGTCGAGCGGCCTGCGGGAGGGGTTCTCCTCGACCGTGACGCCGCGCAGGGTGAGGGGGCCAAGGTCCTCGGCCAGGTAGTCCTTCTGGCTGGCGCGCAGGGTCTTGCCGTGGATGCGGCCATAGAAGTTGCGGCGGACGGGGGGCTGGCTGTCGGTCATGGCGGGGGCTTTAGGTCCCGGCTTGGCCATGGTCAAGCGGGGCCTGCAGGGCCGGGGGCGATTGACGCCGGTCAATGCGAGGGGTCGTGCAGCGCGCAGGCTGGGCAGTGCATCGGTCTGGCCGCAACGGGCAGTCCGCCGGAACAGGGGAGGACGAGATGGCACGCTACATCGTCACCGGGCGCTACACCGCCGAGGCCATGCGGGGCCTCTTGGCCCGCCCCTCGGACCGCGAGGCGGCGACGGGGGCCCTTGTCGCGGCGGGGGGCGGCAAGCTGCTGGCCTTCTACCTGACCACCGGCGCGACCGACATGCTGATGGTGGTCGAGACCGACGACATGCAGAAGATGCTGCCGGCGCTTCTGGTCGCCGGGGCCTCGGGCACGATCACGGGGCTGACGACGATGCAGGCCTTCACCTCGGACGAGTTCCTGGCGGCGCAGAAACGTGCGGGCGAGATCGCGAGGGCCTACAACTCGCCCGCCTGAATGAAAGGCGCTGCCCGGTGGGGGCGGCGCTTTGGCGTTTGCCGGGGGCGGATCAGACCGCGCGCTTCAGCGCCTCGACCAGATCGGTGCGTTCCCAGGAGAAGCCGCCATCCGCCTCGGCCGCGCGGCCGAAATGGCCATAGGCAGCGGTGCGTTGGTAGATCGGCTTGTTCAGCTCCAGATGCGTGCGGATCCCGCGCGGGGTCAGGTCCATGACCTCGGCCACGGCCTTCTCGATCCGCGACGCCTCGACCTGGCCGGTGCCGTGGGTGTCGACGTAGATCGACAGGGGCTTCGCCACGCCGATGGCGTAGGAGACCTGCAGCGTGCAGCGTTCCGCCAGGCCCGCGGCCACCACGTTCTTCGCCAGATAACGCGCGGCATAGGCGGCCGAGCGGTCGACCTTGGTCGGGTCCTTGCCCGAGAAGGCGCCGCCGCCATGCGGGGCCGCGCCGCCGTAGGTGTCGACGATGATCTTGCGGCCCGTCAGGCCCGCGTCGCCATCCGGCCCGCCGATCACGAAGGTCCCGGTGGGGTTGACGTGCCATTCGGTCTTGCGGGTGATCCAGCCCTCGGGCAGGACCTCGCGGATATAGGGCTCCACGATCTTGCGGATGACCTTCGAAGTCTGACGCTTGGACGTGTGCTGGGTCGACAGCACGATCGAGGTCACCTCGACCGGCTTGCCATCGGCATAGCGCAGGGTCAGTTGGCTTTTCGCGTCCGGGCCAAGGGTCGGCTCGGCGCCGGACTTCCGCGCCTCGGCCAGGCGGCGCAGGATCGCGTGGGCGTACTGGATCGGGGCCGGCATGAACTCGGGCGTTTCGGTGGTGGCATAGCCGAACATGATGCCCTGGTCGCCAGCGCCGTCCTTGTCGACACCCTGCGCGATATGGGCCGACTGTTCGTGGATGTAGTTGTGGACCTTGATCTTTTCCCAGTGGAACTTCTTCTGTTCATAGCCGATGTCGCGGACGCAATCGCGCACGATCCCGTCAACGCGTTTCATCATCGCCGCCGTCGCCTCCTTGGAGGACAGGCCGACCTCGCCGCCGACCACGACGCGGTTCGTCGTCGCAAAGGTTTCGCAGGCCACGCGGGCGTTGGGCTCTTCCGTCAGGAAGGCGTCCAGGACGGCATCCGAGATGCGGTCGCAGACCTTGTCGGGGTGTCCCTCCGAGACGGACTCGGACGTGAAGACGTAATCTTTGCGGCTCATGGGGAAGTGCTCCGTTGGGTGAATCCCCGCCACGCCAGGAAGCCGTTGTGGCGGTTCAATGGATGTTCCCCCTAGACGGCAGGGGCTGGCCCGTCAATGGGCGGCCTTGCGCGGGCGAAGCCACGACAGAAGGGAGAGGCCCGCCAGCAACAGAAGCACGGGCAGGTCGCCCCACCGGGCATAGGGCGTGGGCGGCAGGGCGCCGGGAATCCGCGCATCCAGCGCCCCCATTTCGCCGAAGGGCAGGCGGTCCACCACTCGTCCACGCGCGTCGATCACCGCCGTGACCCCGGTATTGGCCACCCGCAACAGCGGCAGGCCCTGCTCGACCGCGCGCAGCCGGGCCTGGGCGAAATGCTGGAACGGACCGGTCCAGACGCCGAACCAGGCGTCGTTCGTCACCTGCAGCATCCAGTCCGCGCGTTCGGGCGCCGCATTGACCTCGCGCGGGAAGATCGCCTCGTAGCAGATCAGCGGCAGCACCTTGCCGAACCGGCCAAGGTCCAGGACCCGCACCCCCGGCCCGGCCGAATAGGTGTTGCCCGCCTGGGCGGCAAAGGCACGCAGGCCGAACCATTGATAGGCCAGGTCGCCGAAGGGAATATATTCGCCGAAGGGCACCAGATGCGCCTTGTCATAGCGCGCGGTCTCCTGCCCGTCGCCCTCCAGCACCCGGACCGAGTTGTAGAAGCGCCCCGCCTCCTCGCGCTGGATACCCACCGCGACCGGCCGACCTTTCGAGGCCGCTGCCACCATCCCGGCCAGGCTGGGCGCATATTCCAGCATGTAGGGCACCGCCGTTTCCGGCCAGAGCGTCAGGTCCGCCGGCCCGCCCGCGGCCGTCAGGTCCAGAAGGCGGTCCAGGTGCATGTCGGCCAGCGCCTGGTCCCATTTCAGCGACTGTTCGGCATTGGGCTGGACCAGCCGCACCACGCCGTCACGCGCCTCGGGCAAGGGCTGGTCCAGCCGCCAGAGCCCGAAGCCGAAAGCCGCGGCCATGAGCAGGGCCAAGCCGAAGCCCCCCCGCCCGCGCCAGGCGACCGGCAGGGCAGCCGCCAGCAGCAGCAACAGGCTCAGCCCCGAGGGCCCAAGCACCGCAGCCAGCTGATCGAAGGGCGTGCCGATGAAGACGTGCCCCAGCATCGCCCAGGGAAAGCCGGTCAGGATCACGCCGCGCAGCCATTCCAGCCCGGCGAAAGCCGCCACAAACCCCAGAGCAGGATTCGGCGCAGCCCGGGCCAAGGCCGCCGCCCCCCCCCAGAACAACGCCAGCCCCGCCGACAACAGGACCAGCGCAAAGGGCGCCATCCAGCCGTGCCGCGCGATGTCGATCAGGAAGGGCTCCACGATCCAGGACAGGGCCAGCGCAAACTGCCCCGTCCCGGCCGCAAGCCCGCTCCAGAAAGCCGCCCGGCGGCTTTCTGCCCGGGCGACCAGCCAGATCACCCCCGCCAGCGCGGGCAGCGCCACCCACCACAGCCCGAAGGGCGCCTGCCCCAGCGCCACCACGGCGCCCAGGGCAAAGGCAAGCACCGCCCGGCGCCGGGACGTCAGCCGGGCCAGCGCCACGCGTCAGCTCGCCTGGGCCGAGGGCAACCGCACCCGCAGCCGCTTGATCCGGCGCGGGTCGGCATCGACGATCTCGAACTGCACGCCGCTTTCATGCTCGATCACCTCGCCCCGCGCCGGAACCCGGCCCGAACGCAGGAAGACGAGGCCCCCCAGCGTGTCGATCTCCTCATCCTCCTCGCCGGTGCGCAGCGCGACGCCCAGCGCGGCCTCGACCTCCTCCAGCGGCGCGGTGGACTGTGCCAGGATCACGCCGGGGCGTTCCTCTTTCCACAGCGCGCCCTCGTCTTCGTCATGCTCGTCCTCGATCTGGCCAATGACCGTCTCGATCAGGTCCTCGATGGTGACCAGCCCGTCGACCCCGCCATATTCGTCGATCACCAGCGCCATATGCACCCGCTCCTTCTGCATCTTCTGCAAAAGGACCCCCGTCGGCATCGACGGCGGAGCATAAAGGATCGGGCGCAGCAGCCGCTTCAGGCTGAACCGGCCCGAGGCCCCGAACCCATGCTGCAAGGCCAGGTCCATCAGAAGGACCAGCCCCTGCGGATGGTCCAGCGTGCCCTTGTAGACCGGCACCCGGCTGAAGCCATGCTCGCGGAACACCTCGACCAGCTCGTCCTTGCCGATGTCGAGGGGCACGGCCACGATCTCGGCCTTGGGAATCGCCACATCATCCACCCGCATCCTGCGCAGGGCGTGCAGGCCCTGCGACGCTGGAACCGAACCCGGCGCGGCCTCGGTGGCGGCGGGTTCGGATGCGGGGCTGAAGGCGGAAAGGAGCCTGCCGAAAAAGCCGCGTTGGCCCTGGTCAGGGGAAGGTTCATCGGCCGTCCCGTCAAGCGCGCCCTGCGCTGCGGGAGACCCGTCGGTGCTACTGCCCATCGGTCCTTTGTCCGAAAAACACCCGTCAGGCGGGTGCAACGCCTAATATGGGTCAGAAACCCCAAGGCTGGCAAGTATCCGCACCTCATGTGCCTCCATCACGGCGGCATCTTCCTCCTCGATATGGTCGTAGCCCAACAGATGCAGGACCCCATGCACGATCAGATGGGTGACGTGATCGGCCATCGGCTTGCCCTGTTCATCGGCCTCGCGGGCGCAAGTCTCCCAGGCGATGGCAATATCGCCAAGGGATTCGGGGTCCTCAGGATCGCCCGGCTCAGGAGGCTCGGGCTCCTCGCCCACGAATTCCGCCCCCCGCTCCTCCGACGGCCAGCTCAGCACGTTGGTCGGTTGCGGTTTGCCCCGGAAATCCGCGTTCAGCACCGCGATCCGCGCATCGTCGCAGCCCATCAGACTGATCGTGAAGCCGTCCCCGGGCAGCCCAAGGCCCGCCAGCGCCGCCCGTGCGGCACGTTCCGCAATCTGGTCCAGCCCGAAGCCCTCCCAGCGCGCATCCTCGATCACTGTCTCGACCAGTTCCATGCCCGCGCCCTAACCTGAAGCCGCCCGCGGGTCAAATCCGGCGGCTGCCTCCGGCGGGGATATTTGGGCAAAGATGAAAGGTGCAGTTTCATCTTTGCCCAAATATCCCGGGGAGCTCGAGGGGCAGCGCCCCTCGTCCAGCCGAGGAGGAGGCGAAGCCCGACGACGAGAGGAAGAGTCTTTGCGCCTGCCAAGGCGCTCCGCCTGACAGGCCCCGGTCATTACGGATTGGCCGCGATCACCTCGTTCAGCCAGGGCACGAAGCGGGAAATGTCGGTATAGGCCGAAAACAGCGCCGTCTCTTCGCAGCCCTCGCCGGTCTGCGCGCTCAGCCCCCAGCTCACGATCCCGGCCTGGATATAGCGGCCATCCTCCAGCGGCACGACGAGCGGCCCACCCGAATCGCCATTGCACGAGGTCTTGCCGCCCTCGAACGTGCCCGAGCAGATCATGTTCTCGCTGACGGGCATCGGCGCCCGCGCCATCAGCTCGTCCCAGATCGCATAGGCATCCGCTTCGCCCACGCCCAGCGTCTGCACCGCATAGCTGAACCCGTCCGCCGCATCCTCGGCCCGCACCTCCATCATCGCGCTGTTGCACAGCTCGCGGTCCAGGATCTGGATCTCGGCCTGCCGCAGCTCGGGCGAGGGCTGCGCGCCCTCCTGCAGGCCCCAGCCGGTCACGATGGTGGTCACCCCCTGCTGGTTCAGGATCGCGCCATAGTCCGCATCCGGCACCTCGATCGTCTGGTAGGGCACCTGCGGCGCGCGAGCCAGCTTGACCAGCGCGATGTCGAAATCGAACTGGGTGCCGTCATAGGACGGATGCCGGAAGATCGCCTCGACCGGAATCAGGTCGCCCTGCCCCGGCGTCAGCTGGTTCGTCCCCACCAGGATCGACAGGTCCTGCGGCCAGAGGTCGGCAAAGCTCCCGTCCTCCTGCGGCATGTGGATGCAATGCGCCGCCGTCAGCACCCAGCGCTCCATCACCATCGTGCCGCCGCAGAACTGCGCCTCGGTCGAGACCGGCATCCCGCTGACCAGCAGCGCGACCTGCCAGGGCCAGGCCCCCTCGGCCGAGACCTCGCCGCCGATCACCTTGGCCCCGGCTGACCCGGCCGCGCGGGCGCGTTCGCCCTTGGCCCCCGATTTCGCATAGGCATAGGGCGACGAGGTCACCGGCGCGGGCGGCTCGAACCCCTCGGCAAGGGCCGAGGGGGCGATCAGCGTCGAGGCCATGAGGATCGGCAGAAGGCGAAGGCTCATCTCAATTCTCCATCGAATGGACAGGGGCAAGGCGCAGCACCTGGCGCAGCATCACCAGAGGCGCGGGTTTCAGGGAAAAGCCACGGGTCCGGCTCTCGGGGTCCAGCCGTCCGGCCAGCCAGTCGGCCATCGCCTCGCCCGTCAGGTTCCGGGTCGTGTCGGCGCTCGCCAGCCGCGTCAGGTCCACGCGGGGGGAGTCCGGGTCCACGGGCACCGCCAGCACCCAGATCTCCTCCAGCCCCGCAGCGCTGTCGTCCTCGATCTGCAAGCCCACCCGGACGCTTTCGCCCGGGGCCAGACGGTTCGCCAGATTCTGCCGCGGCCAGATCGGCTGCACCGCGAAATACAACACGCTTACATCCTGGGCCTTGCCGCCCGTGTTGGTCAGCGTCAGCCAAAGCTGGTCGCAGGGCGCGACCGGCTGGCCCGGATCGAAGGGCCGGGGCGCGCCGACCGCGCCGCAGCCCGCTGCCGCACGCCGCTCGATCGCCATCGCCACCGGCGGCCGCGCCGTCAGCCCGCGCCCTGTCGCCCCGGCCAGCACCGCGCGCAGCCGCAGCCCATGCGCCGCCTGCTCCAGCACCCGCGCCACCGCCTCGGCCTCGGTCTCGCCCGCCAGCGCCACGATCCGGGGGCTGGAGCCGGGGCCCGCCGGGTCCAGCACCCCATCCGCCCCGGCCAGCGCCACCGCGCCCTCCACCAGGATCGGCACCAGGTCCGGGCGCGGCCCCGGCGCGGGCAGCGCCGCCCGCCAGGCGGAATAGTCGTGGCGGTCCGCCACATCCGCCACCACCGGCGGGCCCAGCACCAGCGGCGGGGGCGGCGGCGCGCTGACCAGTTCCGCCCAGGCTGCGCCCTCGGGCACCTCGCCCAGCAGCCGCGCCTCCCGCGCTGTCACCTCGGCCAGGGGCAGCACCGCCAGCGCCTTGCCCCCCGCCGCCGCGGCGTAAAGCGCCACCTCCGCACCCTCGGCCAGCCCGTGCAAGAGCCCGCCCTCCAGCCGCCCGCCCGAGACCGGCAGCCGCGCCGCCCCTGCGCCCTGACCAAAGACCTGCGCCTCCAGCAGCGGTCCCTCGCCCTCGGGCATCTGCCGCGCCGGGCCCTGCACCATCGCCTCGCGCGTGGCCGCAAGGACCTGCGCCCAGCTCGCCTCGGGCGCCTCGCGCAGCACCTGCGCCAGCCGCAGGGTGAACTCGCCATGCCAGGTGCTGCCATCTCCCAGCGGGTATTCGAACGACCGCTGATCCGACTGCGAGGAATAGAGGAACACGAACTCCCCGCTCAATCCCGGCGCCGGGTCGCCCGCCACCGACACCACATCGTCCGGGATGCCCAGAAGACCCTCGTCCACCACCCGCGCCACGCCTGCGGCGTCCAGCGCGCGGAACCCTGTGGCCGAATGGCAGGCGTCGATCAGCCCCACCACCTTGACGTCCCGCGCCAGCGCGCCTTGCGCCCAGGCCTGCAATTCGTCGTCCAGGATTGCATTCTCGACTGCCCCGATCGCCCCCTTCCAGCCCGAGGCATCGGCGGGCAGCAGAATCTCGTCATACCCCCCGCCCTCATCCCCCGACAGATCCGGCGCCTGCGCCCCGTGGCCCGAGAAATAGAAGACCAGCGTATCGCCGGGCTGCGAGGCCGCTGCGGCGGCTTCCAGCGCCGCCAGAATCTCGCCGCGCATCGGCTGACCCGTGGTCACGTCGGCAGGCAGACCCAAGGGATCAGAGGTCAGCACCACCATCTCCGCCACACCCCGCCCCGCCAGGACCTCGGCCATCAGCCGCACGTCATGGGCAGGCCCGTTCAGGTCGGCATCCAGCACCAGATAGTCCGAGACCCCCACCAGAACCGCCCGAACGTCGGCCAGGGCCGGGGCGGCGAAGGAGACAAGGAACAGGGGCATAAGCCAGCGCATGATGCACGCAGGATATCGCCGGACCGTACCGGAACAAGCACCCAGATCGGCGTGACGACTTTTGTCACGCGCAAAGGGTCTTGCCTGGCTCTGCGGCGTCTTGTGGCCGGGCTCCGGCAGGGCCGCGCAAGGCTCTTGCCACGATGGCCGGGCAGGCCGTCATGTACGGGGAAACGGCCTTTGGGCCTGGGCGAAGCGGGTCCCCGTCCCGCCACGGCGAGACCCGGCCCCCAGGGTGAAGGATCTCGATGAAGCCCGTCAGACCCGCGGCGACACGCGGGATGACAGCCTGCAACGCAGCCTCGGAACATGTCAGCACCGCAGAAACGGCGTGCACGCGCCCCGGGTGGCGCGACTGCCCCGCCCCCGAATTTTCGCAGAAAATTCGTGCTCAGTTCCCCAGGGGCACGACCCGCCGCTTTCCCTCGGCCGCGATCCGCGCCTCGACATCCCCGGCGACCGAGGCAAGGAAGCCGTTGAATTCCGGCGTCAGCCGCGTGGCCATCCGCCCCGCCGAAATCACCGCATCGACCTGCGCGGTGTCCAGTTTCAACCGCGTCGGCACCTGGTTGACCGCGTCCCGCATGTCCTTGGCGAGGCTGGCGAAGCTCGCCTCGCCCACGAACAGCTTCACATCCGTGCAGTCCCAGCCCGCGACCGTTCCCCGCAGCCGCCGCACCTCGTCCAGCGGCAGGGCGCAGCGCCATTCGATCAGCTCCATCTCCCACAGCCGCAACTCGCCGCGCATCGAATCATAGCCGGACCGCGAGGCCGCCGCCATCGCGCTGCCCGCGATCGACATCGCCAGGTTCACGCCCCCCGGCCCCGCCACCCGCTGCGTCCAGTCGTAGTCCTGCTCCACCCCGGCATTGGCCACCAGGAACAGCATCCGCCGCAGCCTCACCGCCTCTTCCGCCGTCAGCGGAGCGTAAGGCACCTGCGCCCGCGCCCGCTCCACCGCAAGGCCCGTGGTCCCGAAATTGTCTGTGATCCCCCCGTCCAGGAGCTTCACGAACCGCACCTCGCGCGGGTCCGTATAGCTCTCCAGCGCCCGGGCGTGGGCCCGCATCGCCGCCGTCGCCTCGGGATTGTAGCGCGCCGCCGTCAGCCAGTCCGGCTCGCGGTAGTCGCATTGCCCCTGATGCGCCTCCAGCACGATGGGGGTGAACACCAGCGGATAGGCCGCAGAGGCCGCCACCGCCTCGCTGATCCGCACCTTGGACAGGTCGGAACACAGCGCATCAAAGGTCTCGGGGCTGAACAGGAATGGCACGTTGTTCGCCATGTCGGTGGCGTTGATCCAGGTCTTGATGCCCGTCTTCCGCAGGTCCGCGAAGGTCGCGCCCTGGAACAGCGCCTCATCCAGATAGCGCCCGAAGGTCTCACGCCCGTTCACGCCGCCCGCGATGCCCTTCACGATGGTCACCGGGTTCGCGCCCGAGGTCACCATGTACCGCTCGGCATCCGTCACCAGGAACCGTTCGCGGAACCCCTCCAGCCCTGCCGGCCCGCGCAGCCCGAACTGCGCCGCCATCACCGACCCGCCCGAGACGCCGGACACCAGCCGCACCTCGGACAACAGCCCCGCCGCGCGCAGCTCTTCCAGCATCCCGTAGGCAAAGGCCGTGGCCCGCATCCCCCCGCCGGAAAACGCCAGCCCGACATACAGCTCCCCCTCCCCCGTCGCCGGATCGGCCAGGGGCGCATTTTCCCCCGCGAGGGGCTGGTTCTGCGGCTGGTTCCACGGCGCGCAGCCCAGAAGCAGAAGCAGGGAAAGAAGCGCAGGCCGCATCGGGAAACCGTGGCAAGGGATCAACCTGAGTGCTGAAGCCTCGGCCACTGGATTTCAAGCGAGAATCCACGCCCCTCCGCCAGAACCAGCCGCGCCCCATGCCGCGCCGCAATGGCCCGTACCAAAGCGAGGCCCAGCCCATGCCCCGGAGTGCCCCGGTCACGCTCGGCCCGCACGAACCGCTCGAAGGCCTCGCCCCGCATCGCCTCGGGCAGCCCCGGCCCGCTGTCCGAAACCCGCAGCAGATGCCGATCCCCCGCCGCCTCCAGCACCAGCTGCAGCCGATCCCCCGCCGCGCAATACTTGATCGCATTGTCCAGAAGGTTCGCCAGCAGCTGCGCGATCAGGTTCCGATCCCCCAGCACCAGAAGCCCCGGCGCGACCTGCGCCCCGACCAGCAGCCCCTTGTCCTCGGCCAGGGGCTCGTAAAGCTCCCAGACCTCGGCGCAGACCGACGACAGGTCCACCGGCACCAGCCCGCCGCCCGTCCCCTGGTCCGCCTCGGCCCGGCTGATATCCAGCAGCGAATCGAACATCCGCACCGCCTGCCGCATCTCGGCCTTCAACTCGGCCGTCAGGTCCTCTTGCCCCTCGATCCGGTTCAGCTTCTGCAGCATCCGGTTCAGGGGCGTCCGCAGCTCATGCGCAATCGTGTCCGACAGGCGATGCGTCGCCCGGTTCAGGTTCTGGATCCGGTCCACCATCGCATGGACATGGGTCTCCAGCAGGCCGAACTCATCGTCGCTGCGCGGACCCGGCAGGCGCGCGTCCAGCGCCCCCTCGGCTACCCGGTCGGCCAGATCATTGACCCGCCCGATCCGCCGCATGACCGAACGCGCGGCGAACCACCCCACCGCGCCCCCCGCGACCAAGAGCGCCGCGAAAAGCCCCAGCATCCCCCGTCGCAGCGCCGCCAGGGTCTCGTCCATCGGCCGCAGGGACCGCGCCACCAGCAGCGGAAAGCCCCCCGGCAGGTCCCGCGCCACGGCCAGCCAGCGGACCCCGCCCGCCTCGATGATCTCCGTCGCCTCCAGCCCGAACCCTTCGCCCGTGGTCGCCACCCCCTCTGGCCACCCCTCTCGGGTTCCGGCCAGCACCACCCCGGCCCGGTCCAGCAGAACCAGCATCTCCTCGCCCGTCGCCGCCGTCGCCCGGTACTCGATCGCCTGTCGCAGCGCGATGATCCGGCGCTGCTCGTAAAGCGCCCCAAGGCCGGATAGGTCCGCCGCCAGCGCCGCCTCGGCCGCCGCCATCAGCCGAGCCTCCACCAGCCGATACTGCAGCGCCATCGCCCCCAGCGACAGGACCGTGACCGCCACGGCCATCAGCGCCGCGAGCCGCAGCGTCGCCCGCGCCGCCATCGGGCGCAGCGTCACCCGCCCACCTTCGGCGCGAAGACATAGCCCTCGCCGCGCGCGGTCTGGATCGCGGCAGAGCCCGCCTCCTCCAGCTTCCGCCGCAGGCGGCCGACATGGACATCCACCACATTGGTGCCGGGGTCGAAATGCAGGTTCCAGACATTCTCCAGCAGCTGCATCCGCGTGACCACCTGCCCGGCATTGCGGGCGAAGTAGGTGATCAGCTCGAATTCCTTCGGGGACACCGCGACATGCGCACGGCCAACATGCACCGTCCGCGCCTTCAGCCGGATTTCCAGATCGCCGAAGACCAGCAGGTCGTTGTCCAGGACCTGCATCGTCCCCCGCCGCAGCAGGGCCCGCAGACGCGCCCGCAACTCCTCCGGCTCAAAGGGCTTCGGCAGATAATCGTCGGCCCCCTTCTCCAGCCCCTCGACCCGGTTCGCCGCCCGGCCCAGGGCCGACAGGATCAGGATCAAGGCCTGCGAGCCCCCCGCCCGCATCCGCGCCATCGCCTCGACCCCGTCGCCGCCGGGCAGCATCCGGTCCAGAACGATGACCTTGTAGGGGGTGGAGGTGGCCGCCGAGATCCCGGCCTCCAGCGTGTCGCAATGGTCGGCGGCACAGCCCAGACCCTCGACCTCGGCCCGCACGGCGGCGGCGGTCTCGGCGTCGTCCTCGACGATCAGGATGCGGTCTTGCATGGGCCGAGCCTCACCTCTTCCAACCGGCGCAAGCCAGGGTGGACGATACCGCCCACCTTGCGCCTGCGCGCAAGGACTGGCGGCGCGTTCGGGCGCTCCCGGGGCCGCTGTCGACGATCTGGCACTGGTCTTTCATCGGGCGAATTCAGAACACGACCACGTCCGGGTCAAGCACATTCGCCCCGCCCACCGGCCGCACGCCCTCGGCCTTGCCCCAGGGGTCCAGGTAGATATGCCGCGTCGCCCCGCCCGGCGCCGCCACCAGGATAAGGACCGGAGCCGTGATCTCATACCGCGCCAGATCCACCGCCACCCCGTTCACCGTCAGGATCCGGTCCCCCAGCGCGAGGCCTGCGAACAGCGCGGGCGAATTCTCCGTGACCCCCGTCACCCTGCCGTCCGCCTCCAGCGCCACGCCCAGCGCCGCCAGCCGATAGGACTTGACCGTCGTCGGCTTCCCCGGATCGACCTGCCGCAGCCGCAGCGTCTCGGTCTGGGTCGGCAAGGGCAGCGCCAGCTCCATGCGCAGGCCGCTTCGAAGGACCACCACCCGGACCCCGCCCGCCGCAGCCGCGCGCTCCACCGCAAAGGCGAGATCCCCCGGCTGCACCAGCTCGGCGCCATCCGCCGCAAGGATCACATCCCCCGCCACGATCCCCGCCGCCTCGGCCAGCCCCCCGGCCTCGACCCCGTCGACCAGAAGTCCCCCCACCGGCACGCCCAGGGCGCCTGCGACTTGCCGGTCCACCGGCCGCGCCCTCAGGCCGAGCTTCGGGAAGGGCGGCAGCACCTCCTCCACCAGCCCCGGCACGATCACCGCCAGATCCGCCGCCGAGATCGCATAGGCGATCCCCACGAACATCCGGCTCCCATCCGCGATCTGGCTGTTCATCCCGAGCAGCCGCCCCTCGGCATCCACCAGCGGCCCGCCCGAGGAGCCCGGGTTCACCGCCGCATCGTGCTGCACCAGCCGCAGCGGCACCGCCGGATCCACCTGCCGGGCCGCCGCCGAAATCCGCCCCTCGGTCAGCGAGAACTCCACCCCCAGCGGGGCGCCCAGGGCAAAGACCTCATCCCCCAGGCCCGGCATGTCCTCCGCCAGCGCCAGCCCCGCGCCTCCCGGCGGCGCGGCGATCACCGCCACATCCCGCACCGCGTCCCGCGCGATGACCAGCGCCACCGCCTCCATCCCCTGGCGCGAGACCAGCCGCACCTCCCCGGCCTCGCCCACCACATGCGCATTCGTCACCACCACCGACCCATCGCCCCACAGGAAGGCCGAGCCCAGGAACCGCCCCTCCGCATCCGCCGAGCGCACCGTGAAGACCCGGTCCATCGCCCGATCCAGCGCCGAAGCCCGCGCCGGCCCGACCAGCGCCACCAGCAGCAGAACCACCAGCACCGCAAGCCCCTCGATCCTGAACCGTCCCATCAGCAACCCCTGTGCCACCATCCTGCCGCCTTGCTAGCAGCCGCCCCCCGCAAGGGCACATGACAAAGCCCGTCATGCGGAATTCCGGCATTTACAGCCCCGCCGCCCCGGCCCATCCTCGCGCCAAGGAGACCAAAGCCCATGCGCCTGACCCTCGCCCTGATCCTTGCCCTCGCGCTGCCCGCCGGGGCCGAGACCGCCTCCCCCCTCCAGACGGCCAGGCTCTCGGCCCGGCTCTACGCCATGGGCCTCGCCCAGTCCGACCCGCTGCTGATCCTGACCGCCGCCCGCCTGCGCAAGACGCTCGCCCCCGTCGCCACCGACCGGGCCGCGATTGACGGCACCCCCGGCAACGGCGTCCCCCTGACATGGGAGGAGATGCTCGCCACCGCCGACACCCTCGCCGCAGGCGACGATACCCTCACCGGCCTGATCGCCGACCTCCGCGCCGAGACCACGAAAGGCGTCGCCTCCGGCCCGGTCTACAACATCGGCCAGCTTGCCAACGGCAGGGGCGACACCTATCCGCCGATCGCCTTCCTCGGCGGCGAATACGCCGAGGTCTATGTCGAGGCCAAGGCAGCCACCAACCTGAACCTGACCGTCCATGACGACCAGGGCCGCCTGGTCTGCTCGGACACCGACATCTCCCACATCGCCTATTGCGGCTGGACCCCGGCAGCAGGCGGCAGCTTCACGCTGCGGGTCGACAACAAGGGGCCCAGCGACGCCCCCTATGCCCTGATGACCAACTGATGCTGCGCGCGCTGCTTGCCTCGGCCCTGTGCCTCGCCGCCCTTCCAGCCCTGGCGCGGGACAACTACGCCCTGTTGATCGGGGCGAACCAGTACCAGAACCTTGACGAACGCTGGTGGCTGAAAGGCCCCGCGAACGACGTGCAACTGGTGGCCAGCTACCTGACCACCCAGGCCCCCGCCCCTTTCGATCCGGCCAATGTCACCCTTCTGTCAGACGGCGTGCCGGGCGCCACGCCGCCCACGCTGGCCGCGATCCGTGCTGCCTTTGCCGATCTGACCGCCAGGGTCCAACCCGGTGATTTCGTCTATCTCCACTTCTCCGGCCACGGCACCCAGGCCCCCGCGCTTGACCCCGCCACCGAACTCGATGGCCTGGACGAGCTTTTCCTGCCCATCGACATCGGTCCCTGGTCCGATCAGATCGGCGCGGTGGAAAACGCGCTGGTCGATGACGAGATCGGCGCGCTCATCGATGGCCTGCGCGCGAAAGGCGCCCATGTCTGGGCCGTCTTCGACAGTTGCCATTCCGGCACCGCGACCCGCAGCCTCGACGGCGCCGGGGAAGAGGTCCGCACCCGCCAGCTTCCGCCTGCCGCCCTGGGCATCGACCCGGACGCGGTCGAGGTCACCCGCTCCCTCGGCGACCCGCGCGCGCCCGAGGCCCCCTTCGACGCGACCGACAGTGCAGAGGGCAGCTTTGTCGCCTTCTTCGCCGCCCAGACCAATGAGGTCACGCCGGAAAAGAACCTCCCCAAGGGCAAGCCCGGCCGCAAGCCGCAAGGCGTGTTCACCTGGACGCTGATGGAGGTGCTGGCCGAATACCCGCAGGCCACCTATTCCCAGATCGGGCAAGAGGTGCTGCGCCGCTATGCGGTCAAGAACCTTGCGCGCTCCACGCCGCTCTTCGAAGGCGATCTGGACCAGGTGGCCTTCGCCGGAACCGGCGGGACCCGCGTCTCGCAATGGCAGGCCGAAGTGACGGAATCGGGCCTGACGATTCCGGCAGGCACGCTGCACGGGCTGAGCGAAGGCACGGTCCTTGCCGTGCTGGGCAGCGCCGCCGATGCCGACGACGCGGCCTTGGGCTTCGTGGAACTGACCGCCGTCGACACGTTCACCGCCACCGGGACACCCGTGGAAAGGGACGGCAAGACCCTGCCCTCCGACCTCCCGGCGGGGGTGACGCTGCGCAAGCTCGACCAGGCGCTGGACTTCACCCTGACCGTCGCCCTGCCGCCCCCCGGCTCCGCCCCTGCCGAGGCGCTGCTTGCCGCGCAGGACGCGCTGACCGAAGCCGCAGGTCCCCGCCTCAGCTTCGTCGCCCCCGACGACGAGGCCGACCTCCGCCTCGCCGTCCTGCCCGACAGCCCGCGCCCCGATGCGATCTGGGTCCTGCCCGGTACGGGTCTGGCCGAGGATCTTGCCGCGACCCCCTCGGTCTCGACCGCCGACAAGACCGGGGCGGAACTGGCCGAAACCCTGGCCGACACGCTGACCACGATGGCCCGGGCGCAGAACCTGCTGAAACTCGCCGCCGCCGTGGGGGCGGGCAATCTGGACGTGCAGGTCGAACTCCTTACCCGCACGCCGCAGGACCGCACCCTGCGGCCCCTGCCCTTCACCCCGGTCCCGACCCTGATCCCCGAGGACGAGGTGCATGTCCTTGCCCGCAACAACACCGACGGGCCGGTGGACGTGAATGTCCTCTATATCGGCGCGGACTGGTC
>JBKHWC010000028.1:0-35561 GCA_046569765.1 Alphaproteobacteria bacterium
GTCGGGCCAACCGAGGCCGACGCCGCACAGAACCGCCGCCGTTTTCCCGATAACGGAAAGCGCGGCACCCACGACAAAACCGCCACGTTCCGACAAATTCCAGGGGCATCCCGAAGGCTGTGGGGGATTTTTTGGGGGAAGCGTTTTTCGATTTTCGTTTGATTTCAATGATTTAATATCAGGAAATGGCGGACAGTGAGGGATTCGAACCCTCGAGACGGTTCCCCGCCTACACACTTTCCAGGCGTGCGCCTTCGACCACTCGGCCAACTGTCCTTGGAGCGGTGCTTAGCCTGCCGACGCAAGGGGTTCAAGCACTTCCTGTCAGCCTGTGAGGCTGATCGTCACCCGGCGGTTCTGGCGCCCCTTGTTCTCGATCTTGCCGATCTCGATCCGGCCGATCTCGCCGGTCCGAGCAACATGGGTGCCGCCGCAGGGCTGCAGGTCGACCTGGTCCGCGCCCTGGCCGATCCGCACCAGGCGCACCCGGCCCTGGCCTGTGGGGGGACGGACCGACATGGTCTTGACCAGCCCCGGGTTCGCCTCGAGCTCGGCATCGGTGATCCAGTCCTCGGTCACCGGCAGATCGCGTTCAATGAGCGCGTTCAGGACCCCGGAGATCACCGAGGGGTCACCCGGCGGCTCGGGCATGTCGAAGTCAAGCCGACCGCGGTCCTGGGCGATCGCGCCTCCGGTCACCGGCAGCGGGATCACCACCGACAAGAGATGCAGCGCGGTATGGACGCGCATGTGGCGGTGGCGGCGGGACCAGTCCAGCAACTGCCGGACCGGAGTGCCCACGGGCGGCATCGCCAGCGGCTCGGCCGGGACCAGCGCCACCCGGCCGTTGTCCAGCTTCAGCGTGGTCGCGATGGGCAGGCGTCCACCGCTCCAGTCCAGCAGGCCGCTGTCGCCGGGCTGGCCGCCGCCGGTCGGATAGAACACCGTCCGGTCCACCACCAGCCCGCCTTCGGGCGTGTGGGCCAGGATCCGGCACTCGGCCGCGGTCTGGTAGGGATCCGCCCTGAACAGAAGTTCCGTCACCGTTCCGCCCCTTTCACATCGCTCGGCTGCGCTTTCCGCCCCGTCCGCCGCGCCACCGGAGGCCGCTCCTCCTGCACCAGATCGGCCAGCGCCAGCACCGTCTGCGCGGTCTTGACCGGGTCGGGCTCGGCCGGAGGCGGCGGGGGCGGCAGGATGTGGATCCCCTCCTCGGCAAAGCGGGCCATGATCTGGTGGTAAAGCTCGCTGCGGACCTGCACGCTGAAGTTCACGTCGCGCAGGATGATGCGCAGCTCGAAATTCAACTGGTTCGTGGTGTAGCCCATGAACACGATCAACGGCGGCGGCTTCAGGATCGCCAGCGGCTGGGCCTCGGCCAACTCTCTCAGGATCCCCTCAACCTTCCGGGTGTCGGACCCCATCGCCACGGCCACCGGCACGATGATCCGGCCGGACAGGTTGAACCGCGTCCAGTTCGTCACCCGGCCGGTTATCAGGTCGGCGTTTGGGACGATCACGTCGTTGCGGTCGAAGGTCTCGATCCGGGTCGAGCGGACGCTGATCGCGCGGACCCGGCCCTGCACGCCGCCGACCTCGATCCAGTCGCCCTCGGACACCGGCCGCTCGACCAGAAGGATGATGCCCGAGATGAAGTTCGACACGATGTTCTGCAGACCGAAACCGATACCGACCGAAAGCGCACCGGCGACGATGGCCAGACCGGACAGATCCAGCCCCGCCGCGTTGATCGCAACCAGCCCGGCCAGGAAGATGCCGACATAGCCCACGCCCGCGACCAAGGCGGTCTGGCCGCCGGGCTCCATCCGCGTCTTGGGCAGGATCGTGGCTCGCAATGCCCCCTGGAACAGCCGCGTCACCATGTAGCCGAGCACGAAGACGGCGGCGAAGATCATGAAATCGGTGGGAGAGATCCGCGTCTCGCCCATCTGGAAGCCCTCGGTGAACCGGGTCCAGAGCTCTGTCAGGTCAGAGAAGCGCGCGCCCCAGATCAGCGCGAAGACCGGCAGCGCCGCCAGCACCATGACAAAGCCCGCCAGCACGGGGACCAGCGTGTCGGCGGCCTTTTCGTCGGCCTTGACGATCAGCGCCCAGACATCGCTGACCAGCCGCTGCAGGATGAACAAGAGCGTGATCAGCCCAAGAGTCAGGATCGCCGGATAGATCAGCGCGGTCGCGGCCTGCACGTAGCCCAGCCCCGCCAGAACCGGCCCTGCCACGCCCACGACCGTCAGCGCCCGCGCAAAGACCAGCAGCAGCCGCAGCACATAGCTTTTGTCCTCGACCGTCCCCGCCTTGCGCAGAAGCCGCCCGGTCCACAGCAGGACAAGCCCCCCGGCCAGCAGGATCGGGAAGCTCATCACCGCGGTCGTCGCATCGGAATAGGCCTGAGCATCCATCGCGGCCGAGCGCAGCATCTCGGTCGCGATGACAAGGCCCATCAGCACCGCGAGGAACCTGCCCTCGGCGCGGTTCTCGGGCGGCATTGGCAGGACGGCGTTCTCCAGTTGCACGCGCGGGAACGCGCGCGCACCCAGCCAAGTCGCGGCAAAGATGACAAAGCCCATGCCCGGCAGCGCGGCGACCACCTGCCGCCCGATCTCGCCCGGCATCCCGCTGGCCCGTATCGCGGCGGCAAGCGCCACCACGCCCAGCGTCGGCAGGATGATCTCGCCGGTCGAGGCGAGCAGCGCCCAGACCTTCCGCCCGCGGACCGAGGCACCCTGCTGCAGCCGTTCGGCAAAGCGTTCGATCCAGCGCCGGACATAGACCACCAGCGCCACCGCCACGCCCAGAAGGACCAGGATCAGCGGCAGGTTGTCGAACAACTTGGCCCGTGCCGGGGGTTCGGTCCAGGCGGTCGCCGCCTCGTCCCACAGGCGCTGCACCGTATCCGACAGGCCGACCGCGGCCTCGGGCCAGTTGCCTGGGTTCAGCGGCGAGGGCCAGAGTTGCAGAAGCTGGTCCGCCTGGCGTTCGCGCAAGGTGCGGTCGATCTCGCGGATCAGCCCGTCGGCGCGGCGATAGCCCTCTTCGGCCGCGATGCCGGGGGCCTGCAGCTTGACCAGTTGCTGCGCCAGTTCCTGCCGCCGACGCGAGATTTCATCGGCTTCGGTCTCGCCCTCGGCCGGGGCGGGGCCCAGCGCGGCGATCTGTTCGCGCACCGTGGCGATCCGGGCCGAGTTCGCATTCTGCGCCGTCAGCAGCGCCGCGCGCCATTGCGCCAGCTGCGCCCGTATCTCCTCCAGCCGCTCGGAAGAGGTGCGGCGCTCGGCGATTTCCGCCTCGGCCCGCTGCGCCCGGCGGTCCCAGTTTTCGTAATCAAGAACCGACCCGTCCCTGGCGATCTCCTCCATGGGCGGCGGGGCCAGGTCTTGCGCCGCCAGCGGTCCGGCCGCAAGGACCAGGACCAGCGCCAGCCATCGCAGAAGACGCGTCATGCGTCCTCGTAGACGGGCGGGATCGGACGGGCGGGACGGTCCAGCCAATCCGGCACCGGCAGGCCCTTCTCGCGCAGGAAGGTCGGGTTATAGATCTTCGACTGGTAGCGGCTGCCATAGTCGCACAGGATCGTGACGATGGTCTTGCCCGGCCCCATTTCGCGCGCCATGCGGATCGCGCCGGCGATGTTGATCCCGGTCGAGCCGCCCATGCACAGGCCCTCTTCCGTCAGCAGGTCGAAGATGATCGGCAGCGCCTCGCTGTCGGGGATGCGATAGCTGAAGTCGGGTTTCAGCCCTTCCAGGTTCGCGGTGATCCGCCCCTGGCCGATCCCTTCGGTGATCGAGCTTCCGGGCGCCTCCAGCTTGCCGGTGGTGTAATAGCTGTGCAGCGCAGCGCCTTCGGGGTCGGCAAGACCGATCTTCACGCCCTTCGGCTGCAGCGCCGCCGCCACGCCCGCCAGAGTCCCGCCCGACCCCACCGCGCAGATGAACCCGTCAACCTTGCCGCCGGTCTGATCCCAGATTTCCGGTCCCGTCGTCTCGATATGGGCCTGCCGGTTGGCCACGTTGTCGAACTGGTTGGCCCAGATCGCGCCGTTCGGTTCGGTCTTGGCCAAAGCCTCGGCCAGACGGCCGGAGTAGCGGACATAGTTGTTCGGGTTGCGATAGGGCGCGGCCGGGACCTGCACCAGCTCGGCCCCCGCCAGGCGCAGCATGTCCTTCTTTTCCTGGCTCTGCGTCTCGGGGATCACGATGACGGTGCGGAACCCCATGCTTGCGCCCACCAGCGCCAGGCCGATGCCGGTGTTGCCGGCCGTGCCCTCGACGATGGTGCCGCCGGGCTTCAGCAGACCCTTCGCGATGGCGTCCTTGATGATGTACAGCGCGGCCCGGTCCTTGACCGACTGGCCGGGATTCATGAACTCGGCCTTGCCCAGGATGGTGCAACCCGTGATCTCGGAGGCCTTCTTCAGCTTCAGAAGCGGCGTGTTCCCGATCGTGTCGGCCAGATCACTGTGAATTCGCATAGGGTGCGGTCCTTCCTTGGTCCCGCAAAGGTGTAAGTGGGTCGGGGGCCAAACTCAAGCCGGGGCTGACCTTCCGGCAGCGAACAGCCGCCGTGCGCCGGGGATCAGCACGATGCCCAGGATCAGGACCGAGACGATGCACCAGATCGCCGGGGCCTCGTTCACGTTCGAGGTCAGCAGGTTCGCCGCCACCGGCCCGACCAGCGCATGGAACAGCGCGAAGCGCCAGGCGCCGTAGAACAGTGGCATGACAAAGACAGCCAGGACATAGGTCGGGAAGCCGAAATTCGTGCCGAGCCAACGGTCGGGGCCCGAAAGGACGTCGGTATAGGGCAGCGTCCAGGCCAGGTGCCAATTCCCGCTGACCGTACACAGCACCTCGCCACACAAGGGCTGTCCGATCGCGCAAGCGTCGAACCAGGGCCAGGGCAGCATCTGCAACAGGATCAGGACCGAGGCCGCAACGGCCAGTCCCATCACCCGGCGCCGCGCCGCCGCACCCAGCCCGGGCGCCAGCCAAGCCAGCATGAAGGCGTTGATCACCACGGGCTGAAGCGCGATATGCAGCATCGACAGGCCCGTCACCGCCCGGTTCGCAGGGGTGCCGCACTGGTCGATCACCATGTAACCGGCCAGCTGCAACCCCTCCATCACGGCGAAGTACAGCAGGGTCAGCGGTACCGCCGCCGGATCGCCCCGCCGCGCGGTCAGGACAGCCCCGGCAACACCCACCGCCGCCATCCCGGCGGTAACCTCGATCCCCCAGCACATGCCCGCGCCCTGCCCTGCCTTGCGTGGCCAGCTTGGCGCGGCGCAAGGCGTTTGACCAGCCCCGGCGCGGCTCAGCCCTCGACCCAGAGCCCCTCGTCACGCACGATCTTGTAGGCCTCGTCAAGCGACTTCTTCGCGCGTTCGATCAGCACGTCGATCTCGGCCGGGGTGATGACCAGCGGCGGCGCGATGATCATCCGGTCGCCGACATGGCGCATGATCAGGTTGTTGGCAAAGCACCGCTCGCGCGTCTTGAAGCCCACGGTCCCGGCTTCGCTGGCGAACTTGGCGCGCTTGGCCTTGTTCGGCGTCAGCGCGATCGAGCCCATCAACCCCACCAGCTTGGCCTCGCCGACCATCGGATGCTCGGTCAGGGCGTCCCAACGCTCCTTCAGATAGGGATGGGCGACGTCCCGGACATGCTCCACGATCTTCTCGTCCTGCATGATCCGCAGGTTCTCCAGCGCCACCGCGCAAGACACCGGGTGGCCGGAATAGGTGTAGCCGTGGAAGAACTCGCCCGCGCCGCCCACGACATTCGCCACTTCGTCACAGACGATCGACCCGCCGATCGGCGCATAGCCCGAGGACAGACCCTTGGCGATGGTCATGATATGCGGCTTGATGTTGAAGGTCTGGCTGCCGAACCAGTTGCCGGTCCGCCCGAATCCGGTGATCACCTCATCCGCGATCAGCAGGATCCCGTACTTGTCGCAGATGCGCTGGATTTCCGGCCAATAGGTCTTGGGCGGCACGATGACGCCGCCCGCGCCCTGGATCGGCTCACCGATGAAGGCCGCCACGTTGTCGGGCCCCAGTTCCAGGATCTTCTTCTCCAGCTCCTGCGCGCGGGCCAGGCCGAACTCGTCCTCGGACATGTCCCCGCCCTCGCCCCACCAGTAGGGCTGGTCGATGTGCTCGATCCCCTCGATCTTGCCGCCATGCGCATGGATCGGCTTCATGCCACCCAAGCTGCCGCCGCCCATGGTCGAGCCGTGATACCCGTTCCACCGCGCGATGATCGTCTTGCGCCAGGGCATCCCCTTCACGTCCCAATAGCGCCGCACCAGCCGGATGTTGGTGTCGTTCGCCTCGGACCCCGAGCCTGCGAAGAAGACATGGTTCAGGTCACCCGGCGCCAGCTTCGCGATCTCGGCCGCCAGAGCAATCGCCGGCACATGGGTCGTCTGGAAGAAGGTGTTGTAATAGGCCAGCTCCTCCATCTGCCGCGCCGCGACCTGGGCCAGCTCCTTGCGGCCATAGCCGATGTTCACGCACCAGAGCCCCGCCATCCCGTCGATGATCCGGTTGCCCTCGCTGTCGGTCAGCCAGACGCCCTCGCCCCGCGTGATGACCCGCGCCCCCTTGGCCGCCAGCCCCGCCTTGTCGGTGAAGGGATGGAAGTGGTGGGCCGCATCCAGGCGCTGCAGTTCGGCCGTCGGCAGATGGTTGGTGATCATGTTCATGGGGGTACCTCGCGGAATCGGCAGGGCCGGATGCCCCGTCTTTCCGCCACGATATGATCAAACGCCGCGTCGTTCAAGAAATTTGATCAAATTTCCAAAGCAGCGCGACCCCCCTTTCATCTTTGCCCAAATATCCCCGCCGGAGGCGTATCCGAGGAGGAGGGCGAAGCCCCGACGACGAGACAAAAGCCTCGCGCCGCAAGGCGCTCAATTTGAAAGCCGTCAGTGACCCTCGACCAGCGCCTGCCGGACGTGATCCACGCCCTGCTGGATGTCCTGCTCGATGGCCCGCGCCAGCGCCTTGGCATCCCCCGCGCGCATCGCCGCCAGCGCCTCGCGGTGCAGGTCCGGCGCCGCCTCGCGCCCGTATCGGTCGATCACCGCCCGCAACGACGGCCCCGCCCGCAGCCACAAGGACCGCGCGAGGTCCAGCAGAACCGGCGCCTCCGCCGCCTCATAGAGCGCGAAGTGGAAGGCATGGTTCGCCGCCAGATAGTCCGGCAGCTTCCCCGCCTCGATGGCCCGGTTCACCGCCCCGTCGATCGCCTCCAGCCGGTCGATCTGTGACGGAGTCAGCCGGGGTGCGGCCAGTTCCGCGAGCTTCGGCTCGATCGCCAACCGCGCGAAGGCCACCTGTTCCAGAAGATCGGCCGAAAGTTCCGGCACGGCCACCCGGCGGTTCCCCTGCGGCAGCAGCGCACCTTCCGCCGTCAGCCGCCGGATCGCCTCGCGCACCGGGGTCATACCGGCGTCCAGTTCCGTGATCAGGCCCTGGATCGTGACCGGCGCGCCCGGCGCCAGATGCCCGAACAGGATCATGTCGCGCAGCCGCGCATAGGTGACCTCGTGGCTGGGAATCTTGCGGGTTTCGGCGTCCATCGGGGCTCCCTTCCTTCCGCCCTTTATGACCGCATCTGTCCGGCAATCAAGAGTTGATCAAATTTTCACCCCACCTTGGGCGCATAGCGAAACCGCGTCACATCGGCGGTCCAGCCCTGCCCCGTCAGGTCATGCGCGACGACGCCGACGAAGGCCCCGGTGAAGCTGGAGTGTTCCCCCCGCCCGCCTTCGTCCGACACGACCGAGGCATCCAGCTCCGGTCCCACCGCCACCCCATTGACGGTGAACCGCTGCACCGCCCTGTCCACCGTCACCCCCAGCGTCACCTTCCCCTCCGGCACCGGGAACCGCCCGTGGAAGGTCAGCGCCTCGCCCGGCCAGTCGCCCTCGCACGAGACCAGCGTAACCACCCGCTCGCCCCCTTCCCGGGTCACCAGGGCCGCATGGAACTTGTGCCGGTTGTAGTAGGTGATCAGCCCCGCCGCCCGCTGCCAGTTGGGCGGATCGGCCATCAGATCGCACTCCGCCTCATAGGCCGGCTCATCCTGCCGCCGCGCCACCAGCGACTGTTCGAACCACGATCCGAGACTCTCGCGCCCGATCAGGCGCAGCGCGCTGCCGGTCATCTGAAAGATCCGCTCCGGGTAAGGCGTCCGCAGCCACTGGAAGTCATCCGGCAGCGCCGAGCCCCGGAAGTCATACTCCACCGCCCCCGGCACCACCCGCTCCACCGGCAGGTCCACCGTGGAGGGCGCCACCATCCCGCCGTCCTTCAGCCAGAGCCACCCATCGCGCCACATGACCTCGGCCAGCCCCGTCTCGCGTCCCGTCGCACAGAACGGCCCCCGCGGACCCTGCTGCGGCCGCCCGCACAGGAACGAATGCCAGAACCGCCCGTCATGCCCTTCGACATACTGCCCATGCCCCATGCGCTGGATCGGGTTCTCCGGCGCAAACCGCGCCGTGATCACATGCTTCGCCGGATGGGTTTCATACGGCCCACGGATGTCCCGCGACCGCGCCAGCGTTACCGCATGGTCATAGCCCGTGCCCCCCTCGGCCGTTGTCAGGTAGTAATACCCGTCGTGCCAGAAAAGATGCGGGGCCTCGGTCAGGCCAAGGTCGGTGCCGACATAGATCGTCGTCACCTCGCCCAGCAGCCCCGCTTGCGGGTGCCATTCCTGCAGCTCGATCCCGTCGAACCGATCATGCGCCGGGTTCAGCCCCGTGCCCGCCTCGCGGTGGTTCCAGCGCATGTTGACGAACCATTTCCGCCCGTCCCGGTCATGGAAGAGCGACGGGTCGAAGCCCGAGGAGTTGACAAAGATCGGGTCCGACCAGTCGCCGTCCACCGTCTCGCAGGTGACGATGTAGTTGTGCGCATCCTTGAACGCCCCATCCAGCCGCTTGACGTCGGTGTAGACCAGCCAGAACCGCCCGTCGGCATAAGACAGACATGGCGCCCAGATGCCGCAGCTGTCCGGGTTCCCCCGCATGTCCAGCTGACTGGGCCGCCGCAGGGGGCGGCTGACCAGCCGCCAGTTCACCAGGTCGCGGCTGTGGTGGATCTGCACCCCCGGGTACCATTCGAAGGTCGAAGTGGCGATGTAATACTCCTCGCCCACGCGGCAGAAGCTCGGGTCGGCGTTGAAGCCGCGGATCACGGGATTTTCCAGCATCTTCCTATCCTTGCACAGACACGGGCGGAGGGACCCCTCAATCCCCCCGCCCGCTGGGCCGCACCCGGCAGGGAGGCGCCGGGCGCGACTGTCCTAGACCAGAAGCGCCCGCGCCTCGTCCGGCGACAGCGCCGCCGGGCGTGAGCAGGTCGTGGTCATGGTGACGAATTCCCCCGTCTCGCCCGATCTAAGGCAGGCGGTCATCACCTCGACCCCGTGCAGTGTCCGCTCCAGCGAACAGCGCGCATCGCGCCCCGACATCAGCGCCGCGACCATGTCGGCCAGCCCCGCCGTGCGGTAATTCGCCAAGGGCCCGCGCTGCGGATGCTCCTGGTTCGGGATGCCGAACGGATGGTCCCAGGGCTCCAGCACGGTAAGGCTGCCATCCGTGCCGCCGATCTCGACCGTGCCGCCGAAGAAATTCGGATCGGGGACGTACAGCGTGCCCTCGGTGCCATAAAGCTCGAAATGGTTGCGCTTGTGGTGCCAGACGTCCCAGCTGGTGGACAGGTTGATCGTCGCGCCGTTCTGGAACTCCAGCAGGGCGTGGATGTTGGAGGGCGTCTTGACCGGCACCACCTCGCCATTGCGCGGCCCGTTCGAGATCGTCCGCACCGCCTGCGCCGATGAGGTCAGCGCCCCCACCCGGCGGACCGGGCCAAGGAAGTTGATCAGGTTCGCGATGTAATAGGGCCCCAGGTCCAGCATCGGCCCCGCGCCCGGCAGGAAGAAGAAGTCGGGGTTCGGATGCCAATGCTCCATCCCGTGGTTCAGGACCGCAGCACAGCCCGCGGTGATCTGGCCGATCCGCCCCTCATCCAGTACCGCCCGCGCCTGCTGGTGCGCCCCGCCCAGGAAGGTGTCGGGCGCGCAGCCCACCGCGAGGCCCTTGGACTTCGCCAGATCGCGCAGGGTGACGCCTTCCTCCAGCGTCAGGACCAGGGGCTTTTCCGAATAGGCGTGTTTCCCGGCTTCGAGGATGCGCTTCGTCACGCCATAATGCGCGTCGGGGATGGTGAGGTTGATCACCACATCCACGTCATTGTTGGCCAGCAGGTCATCGACCGACTGCGCCTTGACCCCGAACTCGGCCGCGCGGGCCTGCGCGGTGTCCATGTTCATGTCGGCGACCGCGCGCACCTCCAGCCCCTTGAACAGGGGCGCCAGGCGCAGATAGGCGCTGGAGATATTGCCGCAGCCGATGATGCCCAAACCCAGATTTGCCATGTTCGCTGTCCTCAGAATGTCTTGGCCGATGCGATGGACCGCTGCGCAAAGCGCGCATGGTCCTTCGGGTTGTCGTGTTCCATGACGAAGTGCCGGACCCCGATCGCCCGCAGCTCCGCCATGATCGCAGGCCAGTCGATGGTGCCGTGGCCGACATCGGCCCAGCCGTCCTCGTCCGTGCATTCGCCCGCCGGGGCGATGTCCTTGACATGGGCCGCCGTGATCCTGTCCTTGTATTTCTCGATCCAGGCCAGCGGGTCCGCGCCGCCCCGGATCACCCAGGCCACGTCGATCTCCCATTCCAGGCCCGGCCCGCCCTCGAACATGCGGTCCTGCGGGATCGAGCCGTCGGAGAGCGGCTTGAACTCGAAATCGTGGTTGTGCCAGCCGAACCCGTAGCCCGCCGCCTTGTAGGGCGCGCCGACACGCTGCAACCGCTCGCCGAAGGCGCGCCAGCCGACCGCGTCGGTGGGGCGGTCCTGCGGCATGATGTGCGGGCAGTAAAGCCGCTCCATCTTCAGCGCGCGGGCGATGGCCAGGACCTTGTCCACCTCGCCCTCCAGCATCGCCAGGCTGAAATGCCCCGTCGGCATGGTCAGCCCGGTGGCCGCCAGCCCGGCCTGCGTCGCCGCGACCGCCGCATCATCGGCATAAAGCGCGCCGTAACCCTCGACGGAGGTGTATCCGGCCTTGGCCAGCATCTCGAAAGTCGCCGCCATCGGCGGGAAGTTCCGCGACGAGTAGAGTTGGTATGAGAACATGGGGGTGCCTTTCATCAGCCGCCGTAGGTGGCGGAGTGGAGATCGCGGAAGGTGAAGGACGGGACGGCGGAGGGGTCCTTCGGCGTGAAGGTGATCGTGGCGGGATGGCCGGGGAACAGGGTCACGGCATTGCTCGAGAAGCGGCCGGGAACTTCAGACTCTACTGCAACAAATGGCGCGAGAGCCTTGACCTGCAACGTCAATTTCCACAGTGACCCTTCCTGCCGGACATCCGCCGACAGGCCCGACGGCAGCAGGTCATAGGCCTTCCACGGCCTCGGAGCATGGACGTCACCGCCTTCGGCATCCCCCGACCAGGTGAACGCCAGAACCTCGTCCGGCCCCAGGGCGTCCGGGGCAAGGTGCAGGGCCTGCACCGCCGCATCGGGGCAAACCGTGACGGTGGCCGCAGCCAAGTCGCGCGTGGTCCCGTCCATCGCCGCCGCCTGCGCGCTCACGGTGATCGTCACCGCCTCGGGCCGGTCGTTCACCGCCCGCAACACGATCCCACCCGCCTGCGGCACTGCCGTCACCAGCACTGGCGCATAGAACCGCGCGGCCATGTGGTGCAGCAGCTTCCAGTTCCCGCCGTGATCGAGGCTCGCCCAGGAACAGACCGGCCAGGTGTCGTTCAGCTGCCAATACAGCGTCCCCTGGCAATGCGGCCTCAGGCTCCGCCAATGCGTCACCGCCGTCTTGATCGCCAGCGCCTGCTGGACCTGGCTGACATAGACGAAGTTCGGGAAGTCCACCGGGAAGCGGAAATAGCGGAACATCGTCTCGGCGATCCGCGCATTCCCGCCGGGGTTCTTCTGGTGGCTCTCCATCACCGGCGCGGCGATGTTCCAGTCCTTCGGGTCGGCGAACCGGGCGATGGCGGTCAGCGAGGGATAGGACTGGAAGCCGAATTCGCTGCAGAACCTTGGGCTTACATCCCGATAGTGATCGAAGTCGCGCCCCTCGTGCCACACGCTCCAGAAGTGCATGTCGCCACTGGAGTCGTCATGCCACGCATCCCCGAACGCCAGCGGCCCGGGCGACGGCGACGACGGCCACCAGTTCGCCCCCGGCAGCACGTCGAGCAAAGCCGCCTCCACCGTCCGGTTCAGCCGGTCATAGTTCACCAGATAGCGGTCCCGATCCTTGCGGCTTTCAGGGAACCAGGTCAGCGCCCCGATCAGCTCGTTGTCGCCGCACCAAAGGGCGATGCAGGCGTGGTGACTGATCCGGCCCACAACATCGCGGACCTCGGCATCCACCTCGGCCAGGAATTCGGGGGTCGAGGGATAGAGGTGGCAGGCGAACATGAAGTCCTGCCAGACCATCAACCCCAGCTCATCGCATAAGGAGTAGAACCAGTCCGGCTCATACCGCCCGCCGCCCCAGATGCGGATCATGTTCATGTTTGCGTCGACCGCCGATTGCAGCATCGCGCGGACGCCTTCCACCGTGATCCGCCCGAACAGCGCATCCGCGGGGATCCAGTTCGCCCCCTTGGCAAAGACCGCGCGGCCGTTGACGCGCACGCCAAACGAACGCCCCGCCGCGTCCGCTTCGCTGACCAGCTGCATGTCGCGCAGGCCGATCCGCTTGACCACCCGCGCGCCACCACCCGTCAGCACCAGGTCATGCAGCACCTGCGCGCCCTGTCCCGCGGGCCACCAGAGCACGGGGTCCCGGATCACCAGCGACAGCTTCGCCACGCCCCCCACTACGAGCACAGTTTGCGCTACATCACAAAGGCTTGCCGTCACTTCCTTAGACGTCGCGTGAACCGCCAGCCGCAGCTCGACCTGTCCGGGCGAGTGCACTTGATCCACCAACACATCGCCGATCCGCGGCCCCAAAGCCTCAAGCCGGACGCAGCCCGAGACCCCGAATATCCCCAGCGCGATGTTCCAGTCCCAACCGAAATCGCACTGCTGTTTCCGCAGCATGTTGGCATGGGCAATCGGCCCGTTGACCTGCTGATAGGGGATCGGAAACGGCATCCGCGCTGCCCGGGCCTTGGCCTCGCGGACGGGGGAGCGGAACAGGATCTCCACCGCATTCTCCCCCGCCTTCAGCGCCGACGACACATCCACCCGCCAGCGCCGGTGCACATTGGCCGCCGACATGACCAGAACCCCGTTCAGCCGCACCTCGGCCACGGTATCCAACCCCTCGACCACCAGCTCTGCCGCAGATCCATCATGCATGAAGCTGCGCCGCGCCACCCAGTCGCGCTCGCTGACCCAGCGGCAGTCATACTCGTTCCGGCCCCAGTAGGGCTCCGGGATCACCCCCGCCTTCGCCAACGCCGAGACACCATCCCCCGGCAGATCGAAGGGCACGACATGGGCGCCGCTTTCATCCGAAAGCGTCCAGCACCCCGCCAGATCGAGCATGGTCAGATCCTCTGTTCCGTCGTCGCGTCGAAAAGCGAGGCCTTGGGGATATCCAGCCCCAGATGCACCTTCGTCCCCGGCGGCACCCGCCCTTCGACCGGCACCCGCACGCTCATGTTGGTCCCTTCGGCTTTCAGCCACAGCAGGCTGTCGGCCCCCAGGTTCTCGTCGATCTCCACCTCGGCCGGGATCGAGGGACCCGACACGGGCGAAGTCGACACCGTGATATGCTCGGGCCGCACCCCCAGGATAGCATCGTCGCGTTCCAGCACCGCCCCGCCGTCGTAGCCCGCCAGGTCGATCTTCGTGGCGCCGAACTGGAACGCCCGGCCGCCGTCCACCGTGCGCCCCTTCAGGAAGTTCATCGACGGGCTGCCAAGGAACCCCGCCACGAACAGGTTCGACGGGCGGTTGTAGATCTCCAGTGGCGCCGCCAGCTGCTGGATCACGCCCCCCTTCATCACCGCGATGCGGTCGGCCAGGGTCAGCGCCTCGATCTGGTCGTGGGTCACATAGACCATCGTGTTGCCCAGCGCGTTGTGCAGGCGCTTGATCTCGACCCGCAGCTCGCTCCGCAGCTTGGCGTCAAGGTTGGACAACGGCTCGTCGAACAGGAACACATCCACATCCCGCACCAACGCCCGCCCGATGGCCACCCGCTGCCGCTGCCCGCCCGACAGGGCCGCAGGCTTGCGGTCCAGCAAAGGCTGGATCTGCAGGATCTCGGCCGCCCGCGCGATGCGCTTGTCGATCTCGGCTTGCGGCACGCGCGCGTTCTTCAGCCCGAAGGACAGGTTCCCCCGCACCGTCATCTGCGGGTAAAGCGCATAGGACTGGAACACCATCCCGATCCCGCGCTCCGACGGTTCGGACCAGGTGACGTTCCTCCCCTTGATCCAGATCTGCCCGTCGGTGATGTCAAGCAATCCCGCCAGGCAGTTCAACAGCGTCGACTTCCCGCAGCCCGACGGGCCCAGAAGGACAACGAACTCTCCCTCTGCCACGTCGAGATTCATGTTCTTCAACACGGACACCGCGCCGAAGTTCAGCGTCAGGTCCTTGACTTCAATCGAATTTCCCATGGGTCAGCCTTTCACGGCACCAGCGGCGATACCGCGCACGAAGAGTTTGCCCGAGAGGAAGTAGACAACCAGCGGCACCAGCCCCGTCAGCAAGGTGGCAGCCATGTTGACGTTGTATTCCTTCACCCCCTGGACCGAGTTGACGATGTTGTTCAGCTGCACGGTCATCGGATAAAGGTCGGGCTTGGTGTAGACGACCCCGAACAGGAAATCGTTCCAGATCCCCGTGACCTGCAGGATCAGCGCGACGACGAAGATCGGCAGGCTCATCGGCAGCATGATGCGGAAGTAGATGCCCCAGAACCCCGCTCCGTCGACGCGGGCGGCCTTGAACAGCTCTTCCGGGATCGAGCTGAAGTAGTTGCGGAACAAGAGCGTCAGGATCGGCATCCCGAAGACGGAATGGACCAGCACCAGCCCCCAGAGCGAGCCATAAAGCCCCATCTCCCGCAGCAGGATCACGATCGGATACAGCATGATCTGATAGGGGATGAAGGAGCCGAAGATCAGGATGGTGAAGAACACATCCGATCCCTTGAACTTCCAGTTGATCAGCGCATAGCCGTTCACCGAGGCGATCGCGATCGACAGGATCACCGAGGGCACGGTGATGATGACGCTGTTCCAGAAGCCCCGCGAAAGCCCGTCGCAGTTCAGGCCGGTGCAGGCCTCGGACCAGGCCTTGACCCAGGGCTGGAAGGTGATCTCGACCGGGGGCGAGAAGATGTTGCCGATGCGGACCTCGGGCATGCCCTTCAGGCTGGTCATCACCATCACCCACAGGGGCAGAAGGTAATAGACGCAGACCACGATCAGCGTGCCGTAAAGCATGATGTTGCGGCTGCTCAGCGTCTTTTTCGGCTTCGCGCCGCGCGGGCCGGACATCGAAGCGCCTTGGGCCATGGACACGTCAGCCATGCTTCTTGCCTCCGAATTCCAGATAGGCCCAGGGGATCAGCACGATCAGCACGCTCAGCAGCATCATGGTCGAGGCCGCGAAGCCCTGTCCAAGGTTCTGCGCCTGGAACATGTAGTCGTAGACATACATCGCGGGCACCTGGCTTGCGTTGCCGCCCGGCCCGCCGGACGTCATCGCGACCACCAGGTCGTAAAGCCGGATGATGCCGCTTGCGACAATCACCAGCGTGGTGATGAAGACGGGGCGCATCATCGGGATGATGACCATGACATAGGTCTTCCAGGTCGGGATGCCGTCGACGCGCGCGGCCTTCCAGATATCCTCGTCGATGCCGCGCAGGCCCGCCAGCATCAGGCACATGACAAAGCCCGTTCCTTGCCAAAGCCCCGCGATCAAGAGGCCGAAGAGCACCGTGTCGGGGTTGTTCAGCGGGTCGAAGCTGAAACTCGTCCAGCCCAGGTCGCGCACGACGCCCTCGATGCCGAATTCGGGGTTCAGGATCCACTGCCAGACCAGGCCCGTCACGATGAAGGACAGGGCGAAGGGGTACAGCATGATGGTGCGGAACGTGTCCTCGAACCGGATCTTCTGGTCCATCAGCACCGCCAGGACAAAGCCCATCACCACGGTGAAGACCAACGACATGACCCCGTAGAACATCAGGTTCTGGATCGAGATCACCCAGCGGCTGGTTTCCCACAGCCGCTCATACTGGTCGAAGCCGACGAAATTCGTCCGTGGCAGCAGTTTCGAATTGGTGAAGGAATAGACGACGGTCCAGATCGTGCCGCCGACAAAGATCACCAAGGCCGTCGCGATCATCGGGATCGCCGCGATCTTGGCGCTAAGGTTGCGCGTAAAGCGCGCCCGCGGCCGAGCCGCGGAAGTGGTGCGTGGCGTCGCCGCCTCGGTTGTTGCTGACATCGGCCCCCTGCCTCCCTTTGTCTGTCAGGTGCGAAACGGGGCCGCCCTCGGGACGGCCCCTCGCCTCAAGACAAGCTCAGAGACCCGATTTCAGGTTTTCCACCCATTGCGCATGGGCATCCCCGGCGGGCATCTCCGACTTGAAGAACTCGACCAGCAGGTCCTCGTTCTGCTTCTGCACGTCCGGGCTCCAGGCCATGTCGCCCGAGGGCACCAGATTGCCGCCGGCCAGGATCTCCAGCCCCTTCTTCATGCAGTCGTTGGCCGCCGACAGGTCGATGTCGCCCCGGATCGGCAGCGAGCCCTTCTTCAGGTTGAACGCCACCTGAACCTCCGGGCTGACCAGCAGCGCGGCCAGACGCTTCTGCGCCTCTTCCTTCTCGGGATCGTCCAGCTTGGGGAAATAGAAGGCGTCGCCGCCGGTGGAGAGGTAGGCGTTCAGCCCCAGGCCCGGCAGGCAGGTATAATCCGTCCCGGCCACTTCGCCCGCGACCTGGAACTCGCCCTGCGCCCAGTCGCCCATGATCTGCCCGGCCGCCTGGTCGGTGATCACCAGGTTCGTCGCCTGGTTCCAGTCCTGCACGTTCGACTTCGCAGCCAGCTTGCGCACATTCGCCGCCGCCTCGAACACCGCCGCCATCTCCGGGCCCGCGGCCACATCCATGTTCTTCTCGACGTTCACCGCCTTCCAGACGTCCAGCCCGGCGACCGCCACGGTGATCGCACCAAAGGCCAGGTTCGACTGCCAGGGCTGGTTGCCCAGCGCCAGCGGCGTTTTCCCCGCCGCCTCGACCTGCGGGGCGGTTTCCACGAATTCGTTCCAGTTGGTCGGGACCGGGATGCCCAGATCCTCATAGACCTTGTTCGAGAGCCACAGCCATTCCGGCGAGTGGATGTTCACCGGCGCGCAATAGATCCGCCCCTCCACCGTGCAGGCGTCCAGCAGGCTCGCCGGATAGACGACATCCTTCCAGTTGTTCGCCTCGGCCACATCGGTCAGGTCCAGCATGAGGCCCGCCTCCACCAGCTCCAGCGCCTGCTGGCCGTGGTTGAACTGGGTGGCCCCCATCGGGTCGCCGCCGGTGATCCGGCTGATCATGATCGGCCGCGCAGTGCCGCCACCACCGGCGATTGCACCGTCGACCCATTTGTCGCCCGAAGCATCGAAGGCCTTGGCCAGCTCGGCCACCGCCGCCGCCTCGCCGCCGCTGGTCCACCAATGGGTGACCTCAAGCTCGGTCGCCATGGCGGGCATTGCCACGGTCGCCATCAGCGCCGTCCATTTCGCAAGTGTCATCCGTTCCTCCCGGTTTCTATAACGTTATAGAATTAGTCTATAACGTTGTAGTTTCGCCGATCAACAGATCTTTTCGCTTGTCTGCCCCCGCGCCCCAAGTTTTGATCGGGGGATGATTCCGCGCAATTCCGCGCGGAACGCCGGGCCGGAACCGACCGATGCCGCAGCGCCGAAACATCGCGCAACTGCTTGTCCGCACGCGGATTGCCACAACCGCCGCTTGCGGCGCCTCTGCACCTGCACGGTCCTTCGTCCGATCCGAATCGCCTCGGCGTATTCGCGCCGTTGCCCCACCGGCGGGAAAGGTCGACCATGCCCCTGCCCTCTGAACCCGCCCCCGTCCTGCATCACGATTCGGAACATGAGCGTCCCACGCTCAAGACCATCGCCGCCGCGACCGGCCTTGCCGTCGCCACCGTCTCCCGCGCCCTCAAGGACGCGCCAGACATCGGCGAAGAGACGAAGAAACGTGTCCGCGAGACTGCCGCCCAGCTCGGCTACCGGCCCAACCGCGCCGGGGTGCGCCTGCGCACGGGCAAGACCAATGTCATCGCGCTGGTGCTGTCCACCGAGACCGATGTGATGAACCACACCTCGCGGCTGATCTATTCCATCGCCAACGCGCTCCGCGGCACCGCCTATCACCTGATCGTCACGCCCTTCTTCCCCGACCAGGACCCGATGGAGCCGATCCGCTACATCGTCGAAACCGAAAGCGCCGACGGGATCATCCTGAACCAGACCAAGCCCGACGATCCCCGGATCCGCTACATGCAGGACCGCGGCTTTCCCTTCGCCACTCATGGGCGCACCATGATGGGGATCGACCACCCCTATTTCGACTTCGACAACGAGGCCTTTGCCCGCCTTGGCGTCCGCGCCTTGGCCGGGCGGGGGCGCAAGCGGCTCTTCCTGCTGCCGCCGCCCCGGTCGCACATGTATGCCCGCCACATGACCTTCGCCTTCTCGGACGAATCCGCGCTGGCGGGCCTGCCTTTCGAAGTGGCCGAAACCGTCACCTCCGACTCGAGCGGCGAAGCGGTAGAGGCCGCCATCGCCGCCCGCTTCGCCCTGCAAAACCCGCCCGACGGCTTCGTCGTCGGCTCGACCACCGCCGCCATGGCCGCCATCGCCGGGGCGGAACGCTCGGGCCGGGTGCTGGGGCGCGATTTCGACGTGGTGGCGAAAGAGGCGATCCCGCTTTTGCGCCGCTTCCGCAAGGACATCCTGATCGTGCGCGAGGATGTGGGCCGCGCCGGCGAATTCCTCGCCCGCGCGCTGGTGGCCGCGATCGACAAGCGCGACTGGACCGAACGGCAGGGGCTGGAGGTTCCGGTCAAGGTGGAAACGGGCCCCTAGGGCCCCAAAGGGAGGATGCAGATGAAGACGATCAAGGGCCCGGCCCTCTTCCTGGCGCAGTTCGCGGGCGACGCGGCGCCGTTCAATTCCTGGGGCGAGATCACGAAATGGGCGGCCGACTGCGGCTATGTCGGCGTGCAGGTCCCCAGCTGGGACGGCCGCCTTTTCGACCTGGAAAAGGCAGCCACGTCAACGGCTTACTGCGACGAGTTCAAGGGCATCGCCGCCGATGCGGGCCTTCAGGTGACCGAGCTTTCGACCCATCTCCAGGGCCAGCTCGTCGCCGTCCACCCCGCCTATGACACCGCGTTCGACGGCTTCGCCGCGCCTTCCGTGCGCGGCAACCCAAAGGCCCGGCAGGAATGGGCCGTGGACCAGGTCCGGAAGGCGCTCACCGCGTCCAGAAACCTCGGCCTCTCTGCCCATGCCACCTTCTCCGGCGCGCTCGCCTGGCCCTACCTCTACCCCTGGCCGCAGCGCCCCGCCGGGCTGGTGGAGGAAGCCTTCGACGAACTCGCCCGCCGCTGGCTGCCGATCCTGAACCATGCCGAGGACTGCGGGATCGACGTCTGTTACGAAATCCACCCCGGCGAGGACCTGCACGACGGGATCAGCTACGAGATGTTCCTGGACCGCGTGAAGGGGCACAGGCGCGCCAACATGCTGTACGACCCCTCGCACTATGTCCTGCAACACCTTGATTACCTTGACCATATCGACATCTACCACGACCGGATCCGCATGTTCCACGTCAAGGACGCCGAGTTGAACCCGACGGGGCGCCAGGGCGTCTACGGCGGCTTCCAACCTTGGGTGAACCGCGCAGGCCGCTTCCGCTCGCCCGGCGACGGTCAGGTCGATTTCGGCGGGATCTTCTCGAAGCTCACCCAGTACGGCTATGACGGCTGGGCCGTGGTCGAATGGGAATGTTGCCTGAAACACCCCGAGGATGGCGCGCGCGAGGGGGCCGCCTTCGTGGACAGCCACATCATCCGCGTGACAGAGAAGGCCTTCGACGATTTCGCCGACGCCGGCACCGACCGCGCCGCCAACCGCCGCATGCTTGGACTAGGCTGACAGGGTGGACCGGGGGCCAGCCCCCGGACCCCCGGGATATTTGCGCAAAGATGAAAGATCAGACGAGGTAAGACATGCCAATCGACGCCGCCCACACCGCCCGCCCCGAACGTCTCCGCCTTGGCATGGTCGGCGGCGGACGCGACGCCTTCATCGGCGCCGTCCACCGCATCGCCGCGCGGATCGACGATCAATATGAACTGGTTGCAGGCGCTTTCTCATCCAACCCGGAGAAGGCGCTGGCCTCCGCGCAAGACCTGGGCGTCCCCCGCGCCTACACCTCCTTCGCCGAAATGGCCGCCAAGGAGGCCCGCCGCAAGGACGGCATCGACGCGGTGGCCATCGTGACCCCGAACCACATGCATGCCCCCGTGGCGATGCAGTTCCTGAAGCGCGGCATCCACGTCATCTGCGACAAGCCCCTCACCGCCACCCTCTCCGAGGCCAAGAAACTCGCCAAGGCCGCCGAGGCCTCGGGCGTCGTCTTCGCGCTGACCCACAACTACACCGGCTATCCGATGATCCGGCAGGCCAAGGCGATGATCGCCGCCGGAGAGCTGGGCGAGCTGCGGCTGGTGAACGTCGAATATGTCCAGGACTGGCTGACCGAGGCGGTGGACAACAAGCAGGCCGACTGGCGCACCGACCCGGCGCGCTCTGGCGCGGGGGGGTCCACCGGCGACATCGGCACCCATGCCTTCAACCTGGCGAATTTCGTCACCGGCCTGACGCTCGACCAGCTTGCCGCCGACCTGACCGCCTTCGTCCCCGGCCGCCGGGTCGACGACAACGGCCATGTCCTCATGCGCTACCAGGGCGGGGCCAAGGGCATGCTCTGGTGCAGCCAGGTCGCGCCCGGCAACGAGAACGGGTTGAGGCTCCGCGTCTATGGCACCAAGGGCGGGCTCGAATGGTCGCAGGAGGACCCGAACTACCTCTGGTTCACGCCCTTCGGCCAGCCCAAGCGCAAGCTCACCCGCGGTGGCGCAGGCTCCGGCCCCGACGCCGCCCGCGTGACCCGCGTGCCCCCTGGCCACCCCGAGGGCTACCTGGAAGGCTTCGCCAACATCTACACCGAAGCCGCCCGCGCCATCCGCGCGGCCAAAACCGGCACACCCCTCCCCCAAGGCACCACCTTCCCCGGCCTGAAAGAGGGGCTGGAGGGCGTGGCCTTCGTCGATGCCTGCGTCCGCTCTTCGGCCCGGAACGGCGCCTGGGTCAGTCTCAATCTCTGATCCCGGCTGCCTCTGGGCCCGAAGGCTCAGAGCAAAAGCGCAAGCGTAGGGTGGGCTATTCGCCCACCCTTCTCACCCACGCAGACGGGCCCGCTCGCGCTGGAGCCAAAGGACCGTCAACAGAAGCGGTGCATTTCCGATCTCGCCCGTGGCCATCACGTCCACCAGCCGGTCGAACGCCAACAGCTGCCCCCGGATATCTTCCGCCTCCTCCGCCGCGCCGAAGACTCCTGCCACCCCGTCGGGCAGGTCGCACAGCGCGACATAGGAATAGAGATACTCCGTCACCGCCCCCGGCGTCGGATAGTATTCCGCCACCTTCTCCAGCCGCCCCAGCACCAGCCCCGCTTCCTCGACTGCCTCGCGCCGGGCGGCGTCTTCCGGGGTCTCGCCCGGATCGATCCGCCCCGCGATCGCCTCAAGCTGCCAGGGATGCGGGTCGCCCCGCCCGAAGGGCCCCACCCGGAACTGCTCGATCAAGAGCACCCGGTCGCGCACCGGATCATAGGGCAACACCGTCACCGCATCGCCCACCACAAAGACCTCGCGCGACAGGCGCGGGCTTCGGCCCCCGTCAAAGCGCGGATGGGTCAGCGCCACTTCCTGCAGCGCGAAGAAGCCGGCATGGGGATGCCGCCGTTCCAGCACCTCCACCAGCCCGCCGCCCCGCCGCAGTTCCATGACCGGCCCCGCGGCCGCCCGCACCCGGCTCGCCGCGGCCACCCGCAACGAGCCCAGCCGCCGCCGCAGGACCACGGCCGGAACCTGTCCGAAGCCCTCCATCACCAGCCGCGCCAGCGCGAGCGCCTCCGGGTCCGGTTCCCCGGTCTCGGGGTCCTCGCCCATGACTGCCGCGTAATAGTCCAGCCGCGCCGCCTGATCCGGTCCCGGAGTGCCCAGGACGATCTCCCTCAGGGAACCGACGGACACCTCAGCGCCAGCGCCGGTTCGCGTTTTCGGCCAGGAGTCCGCCGATGATCCCGCCGACAACCATCACCACCAGCACGTTGAACGTGCCCAGCGTCGGCGCGCGGTCCAGCATCAGCGCGAAGACGTCCACCATCGCCTCCAACGGCCCTTCATAGCGCATCTTCCACGAGTTCTGCAGCATCTCGTACAGGCCGATCGACATGAGCGACACGAAGACCAGCACCACCATGGTCTTCAGCCCCGCCGCCGCCGATTCCAGATAGCCCTTCCCGACCGAGGGCCCCATCACCTTCCACCCCACAATCGCCCCGATCAGCGCCACGATCTCGCGGACGCTGCCCACGGCCTCGACCACCGGCATGTTGGCGACATAGACATTGGCGGTCAGCCAGCCCAGCACCGCGAAGGCGGCGGCGGACATGGCCTTGGCTCCGGTCGGCATCGGGGTCGTCATGACAAGCCCTCAGTTGGGACGCGTCACCGTGATCTGCGTCACATCACAGTTTCCACCCTGAAAGGCCCCCGCGCAAGAGGCGAGGTAGAAGTCCCACATCCGTTTGAATCGGTCGTCGAAGCCCAACCGCTTCACCTCGGCCCAGCGCTCGGTGAAGGTCTCGTGCCAGCGCCGCAGGGTCAGGCTGTAGCTCTCGCCGAATTCGATCGATCCCTTGACCCGCAGCCCGGCCTTTTCCACCTCGGCCCGCAGGACCGAGGGCGCGGGCAGCATCCCGCCGGGAAAGATGTATTTCTGGATGAAGTCCACGCCCCGCTTGTAGACCTGCCAGCGCGCATCGGCGATGGTGATGATCTGCAAGGTGGCATGGCGGCCCGGCTTCAGCCGCTGGCGCAGCGTGTCGAAATAGACCGGCCAGTACCGCTCGCCCACCGCCTCGAACATCTCGATGCTGGCGATGCCGTCATAGCTGCCGCGCTCGTCGCGATAGTCCTGCAGCTTGATCTCCACCCGGTCCGAAAGGCCCGCCCTGGCGATCCGCTCGACCGCGTAATCATGCTGTGCCTGGCTGATCGTCAGGCCCGTAACCCGCAGGCCGCGCTCGCCCGCCGCATATTCCGCAAATCCGCCCCAACCGCAGCCGATCTCCAGCACATGCTCGCCGGGCTGGGCGCCCATCTGGTCTACCATGCTGGCATATTTCCGGCGCTGCGCCGTCTCCAGGCTTTCCTGCGGGTTCTGGAAGATCGCCGAGGAATAGGTCATCGTCTCGTCCAGCCACAGCCGGTAGAACTCGTTCCCCAGGTCGTAGTGATAGGCGATGTTCTTCTTCGCCTGCCGCCGCGAGTTCGACTGCAGCCAGAAGCGCAGCCGTTCATAGGCGCGCACCAGTCCCAGGCCGGGGAAGCCGTCGCCCACCACATTGTTCGCCGGGCGCTGGATCAGGTCCAGGAAGGCCTGCAGGTCCGGCGTGTCCCACCAGCCCTCCAGATAGGCGTCGCAGAAGCCCAGGTCGCCCTCGCGGATCAGCCGGGCGAAGAGGTCGGGGTTCAGCACCCGGATCTCGGCCGCGATCCCGGGGGCCTTGCCCTCGATGCGGAAGCGGCGGCCGTCGGGCAGGACAAAGTCCAGCCGCCCCTCGCCCAGCCGCCCCACGGCCTCGAATGCCGGGGCGAAATATCGTGGCAGGCCCGTCTGGCCCCGCACCGTCGTCAACACGTCCATGCGCCCACCCCCAGGGTTCTTTTGTTGGCCAGTTTCACCAAGCCCATCCATCACATCAAGACTTTCGTGCCGCATAGGCCGCCAGCGCCCGCGCGCGGCCCTCGGCCAGGTCCACCACCGGCCGCGGATAGGGCGCCTTCGGATCCAACCCCCAGGACCGCGGCACCGCGTCGAAGAAACCCAGCGCCTCGGCCCCCGGTTCCCGCGCGAGTTCCGCGATGAACCGGCGCTGATAGGCGCCCTTCGGGTCGAACTTCTCCGCCTGCCCGGCCGGGTTGAACACCCGGAAATAAGGCGCCGCATCCGGCCCCGAACCCGCGACCCATTGCCAGCCCATCGCATTGGCCGCCGGGTCCCAGTCGGTCAGGCAATCGGCGAACCAGTCGAGCCCCACTGTCCAATGCGTCAGCAGATGCTTCGTCAGGTAACTCCCCGCGATCATCCGCGCCCGGTTGTGCATGGTCCCCGTGACATACATCTCGCGCATCGCCGCATCGACGAAGGGCTCGCCCGTCATGCCGCGCCGCCAGCGTTCGGCCTCCGGGTTGTCGCCGCGCCAGGGGAAATCGTCCCACTCCGGCTTCCAGTTCGTGCTCACGATCTGCGGCGAGTGGTGCATCAGGTGATAGCTGAACTCCCGCCAGGCCAGTTCGCGCAGAAAGCTCTCCGCCCCCGCCTTGCCCTCTTCCCGCGCCCGCAGGCCCGCATACCAGACCTCGCGGATCCCGATCTCGCCATAAGTCAGGTTCTCGGACAGACGCGAGGTCCCCGCCACCCCCGGAAAATCCCGCATCTCGCTGTAGCGCCCGACCGGCCCGGCCAGAAACGCCGCCAGCTTCCCCCGTGCCGCCGCCTCGCCCACCGCCTGATAGCGCAGCACGACCTCGGCCCCCCGATCCATCGCCGCGCCCAGACGCCAATCCGCCAGCCGCTCGCTCGCAGGCCAGACATCGACCCCGCGCATCCGCCCCGGCGCCACGGCAGGAGCCACCACCTCACGGCCCCGCACCGCCTTCCAATAGGGCGTGAACACCCGGTAGAAACTGCCCTGTCCGGTCGCGACCTCCCAGGGCTCATGCAGCAAATGCCCCGCGAAACTGCGCGCCTCGTCCCCCTCGGCCCGCAGCGCCGCCTTCACCGCGGTATCCCGCGCGACCGAAGCCGGATCATACAGCCGCGACCACCAGACCCCGCCCGCACCGACCTCCGCAACCAGCGCGCGCAGCACCTCCAGCGCCGGCCCCCGCCGCAGCACCAGCCGCAGGCCCAGCCCCTCCAGCGCCGCCGCAAAAGCTGCCACCGCCAGCCCCAGCCGCCACTTCGGCGCCGCGCCCAAGGCCTCGGTCTCGGGGTCCAGAATGAACACCGGCAGCACCGGCCGCCCCAGAGCCGCCGCCGCCGCCAGCATCGGCTGGTCCCCAAGCCGCAGGTCGCGGCGGAACCACAGGATCAACGGTTTGTCAGACATGCCCCAGCCTTTCCCACAAGACCATTACGCCCGCCCGCGGCGGACGGATCACCTAACCCTTTCATCTTTGGACAAATATCCTCGGGGGTTTGGGGGTGGAAAACCCCCAACGCCGTCCCTGCGCACTCTTCGCGCAGGGACAAACGCAAAGGCTTGCGCGCCAGCGCTCCGCTAAACGGACCTCAGAGCACCCGCTCCAGGGCCGAGATCAGCCGGGCGACCTCTTCGGCGCTGGTGTAATGCACCGCCGACATGCGCAGCACGCCCTTGTCGCGGGAAATCCCCAGCGCCTCCAGCGGCCGCACCGCATAGAAATCCCCCGCCCAGCAGGCGATCCCGTTCCGGCCCAACTCCTCCGACACCGGCTCGGCCACCCGGTCCAGCTCCACCGCCACGGTCGGCGCCCGTCGCGCAGCGTCCCGCGGACCCAAAAGCCGAACATCGTTCCGCTGGGCCAGATAATCCAGCAAGGGCTGGATCACCACGACCTCCTGCTCCCGCATCAGGTCATGCACGCCGCGGTTGCGCGCCGCCGCGTCGCCCGCGATCCCGTGCCGCTCGGCCAGCGCGTCGATGTAATCCGCCATCCCGGCGCAGGCGGCGATCTGGGCATGGTCCGGCCCGGCCGGAGTATGCCGCTTGTACAACACCCCATGGTTGAAGAAATGCGCTTGCCCTGGCAGTTCAAAGCCGAAATCCTCGCGCAGAACCATGATCCCCTGATGCGGCCCATAGGTCTTGTAGGCCGAGAACAGGTAGACATCGCAATCCAGCGCCGGAATGTCCGGCAGGCCATGCGGCGCATAGCTGACCCCGTCCACCACCGTCCGCGCGCCCGCCGCCTTCGCCATGGCGCAGATCGCCGCCACGTCGTTGATCTCGGCGATCACGTTCGAACAATGCGGGAAGCAGACCAGCCGCACCTTGCCGTCCGCCAGAAGCGCCTGCAGCGCCTCCAGCGCCAGCGACCCCGTCGCCGGGTCCAGCCGCCATTCGCGGACCTCGATCCCCTCCTCGGCCAGACGCCGCCAGACGCCCGAATTCGCCTCGTGGTCCTGGTTCGTCACCACCACCGCGCCGCCGGTCCCGGCCAGCCATTTCCGCACCGCCTGGGCCAGCACATAGGTATTCGCGCTGGTCGAGGGCCCGAACGAGACCTCCTCGCGCCGCGCGCCCATCATCGCCGCCAGCCGCTCGCGCGCCTCGTCCATCTCGCTGCCCCCGGCTTGCGCCCCCGGATAGGGCCCATAGGGCTGCACCTTGCGGTCATGGTAGAATCGGGTCAGCCGGTCGACCACCTGCTGGCAGGGGTAACTCCCGCCCGCATTCTCGAAGAAGGCATGGCTGGACAGGACCGGCGACCGGAATGCCGGGAACTGGGAACGGACGAAATCAAGATCAAGCGCCACCTTGCGGCTCCTCGTTTGGGCCGCGGGTCCGGGTCCACCCGCCCGCGTGGCGGGGAAGGAGCCCGGTCCGCGGCAGGTCTTCCAGCCAGACCGCCGGATGTCTCTCCGACGGCCAGAGCCGGGCGCGACGTACCGCCCAGCCTCCGCCAATCCCTATCGCCGCGCCCGCCGGGCCGCAAGCCCGCCGCAACCTCGCCGCAGGATCGGGCAGGATCGGGCAGGATGACTTTGGGTCAAACGGCTTTCTGCCCCTTTCTGCGGCAAACGCTGCGGGATGCCGCAGTTTTCACTTGTCCTTTTTGGCAGAGCCTAGCACCTTTCCCCCGAAACGGGGCGAGGGGGCCGCGTTTTCGTCACATCATCGGACAGCGGGCGGCACCTTGTGCCGCCTGCCTGCCAAGCACAGGAGCATACATGAGCCGCAAGTCTCTTGCCCTTTTCAGCGCCGTCTCGGTGCTTTCGATCACCGTCGCCGCCCATGCCGCCGACCCCGAGCTGACCGTGCTCGACTGGGCCGGCTGGGAAATCGACGGGATGCTGCAGCCCTATGTCGACAAGAACGGCCAGAAGCCCACCTTCGTCTTCTTCGCCGATGACGACGAGGCGTTCCAGAAAGTCTCCTCCGGCTTCAAGGCCGATGTCGTCCACCCCTGCGCCGCTTCGGTGCCGCGCTACAAGGAGGCCGGTCTGGTCGAGCCCTGGGATATCTCGAAGATCCCGGAATTCGCCAACATTCCCGAACGGATGACCAAGCCCTTCACCAATGACGAGGGCGTGTTCTTCATCCCGACCGACTATGCCTACACCGCCGTCGCCTACAACGCCGAGACCGTCCCGGCCGAGGACGTGGCCTCGCTTTCGGTCTTCACGAACGAGAAATACGCCGGCCGCATCTCGATGCCGGACAACACCGATGACGTCTGGTCGCTGGCCTTCCTCGCAACCGGCGTGACCTCCTGGGACAATGTGACGGACGAACAGTTCCAGGCCGCCGCCGACTGGCTGCGCGCCGTGCATCCGAACGTCCGCGCCTACTGGGCCGACCCAGCGGAACTGTCGCAGCTCATGGCCTCGGGCGAGGTTCAGGTTGCCTGGTCCTGGAACGACCCGGTCGCGATCCTGCAGTCGGAAAACTTCCCCGTCGGCTTCAACCGCGCCCCGGCCGAAGGCGCGGCAACCTGGTACTGCGGCTATGTCAACGTCAAGGACGGCCCCGGCAACGAGGACAAGGCCTACGACTTCATCAACTCGATGCTGGCCCACAGCTCGGCCCAGCCCCTGCTGGACGCGATCGGCTATGCCCTGGCCAATGACGCCGCCATGGCCACCATCCCGGCCGAAGCGTTGCAGGCCGCCTTCGTCGACCCGATCGACACCACGCTCTTCGTGCAAAGCCCGCCCTCGGCGGACCTGCGCGACCGCATGATCGAGGAATTCGAGATGATCAAGTCGGGCTTCTGATCCCGGCCCGAACCCTTCCCAGGCGCCCGGACCCGCTCCGGGCGCCTGCCTGTCCCGGGGACCAAGATGCGCCTGGTGAACCGCACCTTCGATCAGCTGCAACCCGGCGACACGGCCGAACTGCGCCGCCTGATCACCGCCGACGACCTCTACGTCTTCGCCGTCGCCTCGGGGAACGTGAACCCGATGCACCTGACCGACACCGACCTCGACGCCGACGGCCAGACCGAACGGGTCGCCCCCGGCATGTTCGTGGCCTCGCTGATCTCGGCCGTCCTCGGCACCCAGCTGCCCGGCCCCGGCACCACCTACCGCCGCCAGGTCCTGGATTTCCACGACCGCGCCCTTGCCGGGCAAGAGGTCCTGATCCGCGCCACCGTCCTGTCCAAGGCCGACGGCATCGTCCACCTTGCCACCGAAGTCCGCCGCCTGCCCGACAACGCCCCCCTCCTGACCGGCGAGGCCGAAGTCCTTGCCCCCACCACGCCATTCCGGGCCGAGGATGTCGAACTCCCGGGCCTGATCGTCCAGCGCCACCGCCATTTCGAGGCGCTCCTCGCCCGCGCCCGCCCGCTTCCCGCCATTGCCACCGCCGTGGTCTGCCCCGACGACGCCAAGTCGCTGGGCGGCGCGCTGATGGCGATGCGCGAAAGCATCATCACCCCGATCCTCATCGGCCAGGCCCCGGCGATCAACGCCGCCGCGGCCGAAATCGGCGCCGACCTGACCGGGATCGAGATCATCGACGTTCAGGGCGACCAGGCAGCCGCCGCCCGCGCCTGCGCGCTGGTGCATGAAGGCCGGGCGCAGGCGGTGATGAAGGGCCACCTGCACACCGACGACCTCCTGAAACCGATGGTCGACCGCGACACCGGCCTGCGGATCGGCCGCCGCTTCACCCATGTCTTCGTGATGGACGTCCCCGGCCAGCCCGAGCCGATCTTCGTCACCGATGCCGCGATCAACATCGCCCCCGACCTTGCGACCAAGCAGGACATCGTCCAGAACGCCATCGACCTTGCCCTGTCACTGGGGATGGACCCGCGCGTCGGCGTCCTCTCGGCGGTGGAAACCGTGAACCCGGCGTTCCAGTCCTCGATCGACGCGGCGCTTCTGTCCAAGATGGCCGACCGCGGCCAGATCACCGGCGGCCAGGTCGAAGGCCCGCTGGCGATGGACAATGCCATCGACATGGCCGCCGCCCGGACCAAGGGCCTGAAGGGCAATGTCGCGGGCCGGGCGAACATCCTTGTCGTGCCGGGCATCGACGCGGGCAACATGCTGGCCAAGCAGCTTGCCTTCGTCAGCCATGCCGAGGGCGCGGGCCTCGTCCTGGGCGCCAAGGTCCCGGTCATCCTGAACAGCCGCTCCGACAGCGCGATGTCCCGCCTTGCGTCCTGCGCGGTGGCCGCGATCCACCGCCTTGCGCAAGCCTGAGCTCCCGCCCCCCCCATGATGCCGCCGCCGTGATGCCCCCGTTATGATGATCGAAACCGTCTGCCTCAGCATCGCCCTGGTCTGCGGCCTGTCGCTGCGCCAGGTGGGCCTGCCGCCGATGCTGGGCTATCTCCTGGCGGGCTTCGTCCTCAGCGCCTTCGGACCGCGGATCGGCCTGCCGCCCGAGACCCGCCCGGTGCTGGAACATTTGTCGCATCTGGGCGTGCTCCTCCTCCTCTTCGCGGTGGGGCTGAAACTGAAGCTGGGCCAGATCCTGCAGCCGCAGGTTCTGGGCGGGGGGCTGGCCCATGCCCTGCTGGCGACGGCGCTGCTGTCCCCGGTCCTGGCGCTGAGCTTCGGCCTCGACTGGTCCAGCGCCGCGCTGATCGGCGTGGCGCTGTCCTTCTCCTCGACGGTCTTTTCCGCCAAGACGCTGGAGAGCAAGCGCGATCTTGGCACCTTCTACGGCCGCACCGCGATCGGCATCCTGATCATGCAGGACCTGATCGCGATCGTGGTCCTGATCCTCTGGGGCGGCGCGGCCCCCAGCCCTTGGGCGGTCCTGCTGTTGGGCCTTCCGCTTCTGCGCCCCGTCCTGCACTGGCTGCTCGACTTCGCCGGCCATGACGAGCTGCTGGTCCTGGCCGGACTGGTGGTGGCGCTGGTCCTGGGCGAGACGATCTTCGTCCAGCTCGGCCTGTCCTCGGAACTTGGGGCCCTGGCGATGGGGGTGCTGCTTTCCACCCATCGCAAGGCAGCTGAACTGTCCGAGGCGCTCTGGTCCCTGCGCGAGCTCTTCCTCGTGGCCTTCTTCCTGCAGATCGGCCTTGCCGGGCTGCCGGGGGTCCAGGACCTGCTGATCGCCGCCGGTCTGGTCCTGTTCCTGCCGGTGAAGGCCGGGCTCTTCTTCCTGCTCTTCGTCCGCTTCGGCCTCTCGGCCCGGTCCGCCTTCCTCGCCGCGCTCAGCCTGGCGACCTACAGCGAATTCGCCCTGATCCTGTCGGCCAGCCTCCTGCCCGACTGGCTGGTGCCGCTGGCGCTGGCCGTCAGCCTCTCCTTCCTGGTCGCCGCGCCGCTCGACCGGATCGCCCAGCGCCTGTTCGAGCGGTTCGAGACCCGGCTTTGCCGCTTCGAACCCGCCCGGCTCCACCGAGACGACGAGCCCGCCGATCTGGACGGGGCCGAGGTGCTGATCCTCGGCATGGGCCGCGCCGGGACCGCCGCCTATGACCAACTGGCCGAGACGGGCGCCGCGCTGGTCGGACTCGACGCCGACGCCTATCGCGCCGCCGCCCACCGGGACGAGGGGCGCCGCGTCCTGGTGGCCGACGTCGAGGACGCAGGCTTCTGGCGCGCGCTCGACCTCGGGCCGCTGACGGCGGTGCTGCTGGCGATGGACAGTATCGAGGCCAAGGTCTACGCCGCGCGCGCCTTGCGTGAAAAGGGGTTCAAGGGACCGATCATCGGCCATGCGCTGCACCAGGACGAACTGCCCCGCCTGCGCGAGGCCGGGGCGACGCATACCCATCTGACCATGACCCAGGCGGGTCTGGCGCTCGCCGACCAGGCCGCCCGCGCGCTGGCCGAGGCTGAACCCGCCCCCTCCGATTCCTTGCCAAACGGTGAACGCCCGCAGCCAAGCCCTTGATCTTCCACGCCCCGCGCCCCGGTCCACGCGTGGACAGCCCACCTTGCGCACCGCCCCCCGCCCCCCTATATTGACCCTTGATCGGGGCAACCCGGTCTATGGCGATAAACGCACCTGTAATAATCGGCTCGGACCCGGGGGCGGTACCCGGCGGCTCCACCAACACCCCGTTCGTTGCGGGAGGAGGGGGCCGAAATAGGATCGACGAACGACCAAAGAGGCCAGCTTTCGCTCGGTGAGGTACCACCGTTATCGGTCCATGATCACAGTTGCCAACGACAACCGTGCTCCGGTGGCGCTGGCCGCGTAAGCGGCTCGCAATACCAAAACTAAGCCCTTGCGGTTAGCCCCGTAAGGCGGGGTCCGCAGGTACCTGGCAACAGAAACCTGCACCTCATTCCCCCGCTCCTCATTCGACTTCGTCTCCTCGTCGCACCGCACGCGCGCCAGCGAGGAGTGACGAAGCCATCGACGAGCGACCCCACGAAGCGCCTTGCCAGACCCGCAGCGCCGCCCACATCCTTCCCCATGCTCCGCGTGGCCCTCCTCGCCTGCCTCACCGCCCTGCCCGCCCGCGCCTGCGAGACGGCGCTGCTTCTTGCCATCGACGTCTCCGGCTCCATTGACGCCGCCGACTACCGGCTCCAGGCCGAGGGCCTCGCCGCCGCCCTCGCCGACCCCGCCGTGACCGAGGCGCTGGTCGAGGGGCAGGTCGCGCTGGCCGTCCTGCAATGGTCCGGCGCCGGGCAGCAGGAGCTCAGCCTCTCTTGGCAGCGGATGCTGGCCCCCGCCGACGTGGCCCGCTTCGCCAACCGCGCCGCCGCCATGCCCCGCGCCTTCCAGGGCTCGGACACCGCCGTCGGCCAGGCGATCACCGCCGCCCTCGCCCAGTTCGCCGCCGTCCCCGACTGCAGCCGCCAGGTCATCGACATCTCCGGCGACGGGCAAGAGAACACAGGGTTCACCGACGCCCGCGCCCGCGCCGCGGCCGTCGCCCAGGGCACCATCATCAACGCCATCGCGATCGAGGAGCCGGGCCCCGCCTTCCCGATCACCACCTATTACCGCAATCGCATCCTCACCCCCGGCGGCTTCGTCGTCACCGCCCGCGGTCTTGGCGACTATGCCGGGACGCTGCGCCTCAAACTCCTGCGCGAACTGGCCAAACCGATCGGCTGACTGTAACGCAACCGCCATCTTCCACCCCTAGACCCGCGGCCCATGACCCCCAGCCTGTCCGAACTCACCCGCACCTTCGCCCGCATCGGCTGCCTCTCCTTCGGCGGCCCGGCGGCGCAGATCGCGCTGATGCACCGTGTCGTCCTGGACGAGAAGAAATGGGTCTCGGAACCCGACTACTTGCGCGCCCTGTCGTTCTGCATGCTCCTCCCGGGACCCGAGGCGATGCAGCTTGCCGCCTGGATCGGCTGGCGGCTGCATGGCACCGTCGGCGGGCTGATCGCCGGGGGCCTTTTCGTCCTGCCCGGCGCGCTGGTCGTCCTCGCCCTCAGCCTCATCTACGCGGCCTTCGGCGGGGTCCCGGTCGTGGCGGCCCTCTTCACCGGCATCCAGGCTGCCGTCATCGCCATCGTGATCGAGGCGCTGATCCGCGTCTCGCGCCGGGCGCTGAAATCGCGCGAGGCCCATCTGATCGCCGTTGCCGCCTTCTTCGCGCTTTTCTTCCTGAACCTGCCCTTCCCTCTGATCATCCTCGCCGCCGGGATCTGGGGCTTCCTGCGCACCCGCCCCGCCCCCGCCAAGGCCCCGCCGCCCCCCGCCGCGCTGGCCCGCTCCCTTCGTGCCGCCGCCACCTGGGCCACGATCTGGCTTCTTCCCCTGACGGCTTTGATCGCCTTCGCCCCCACGCGATTGGCCGAGATCGGGGTCTTCTTCTCGAAACTCGCGATCCTGACCTTCGGCGGCGCCTATGCCGTCCTCGCCTGGATGGCGCAGGAGGTGGTCGAGGTGAAGGGCTGGCTCGCCCTGCCGCAAATGATCGACGGCCTCGGCCTGGCCGAGACGACGCCGGGGCCGCTGATCCTGGTCAACCAGTTCGTGGGCCACATGGCGGCGCATCAGGCCGGCGGCTGGACGCTGGGCTTGGCCGGCGCTGCCGTCGCGCTCTGGATGACCTTCATCCCCTCGTTCCTGTTCATCTTCGCGGGCGCCCCCTTCATCGAGCGGCTGACCCATATGCCCCGCCTCTCGGGCGCGCTGGCCGCGATCACCGCTGCCGTGGTCGGCGTCATCGGCAACCTCTCGCTCTGGTTCGCGCTGCATGTCCTGTTCGCTGCCGTACGCGAGACGCAGATCGGCCCGCTGACCCTGACCTGGCCCGAGCCCGCAAGCCTCCGCCCCCTGCCCACGGCGCTGGCGATCTTCGCCGGTCTGGCGCTTCTCTGGCGGCATTGGCCGCTGACGCTGGTGCTTGCCCTGTCGGCCAGCGCCTCGGCCCTCGCCACGCTTCTGTGACGGGGGGGCGACAATCCGCCCGCCGCCCCTTCCCTTGTCTCTCGAATCCCCTATGCTGCAACCGATCCGGGAAAGGACGGCAGGAATGGCGCGCAGCATTGATTATGGCACCCTCATGCACCGCGCGATGCGCGGGCTGATCCAGACCGTGCTGGCCGATGTGGCGACGAACGGCCTGCCCGGCGCACATCACTTCTTCATCACCTTCGACACCACCCATCCGGGCGTCGCCATCGCCGACTGGCTGCGGGAACGCTATCCGTCCGAAATGACCGTCGTTCTTCAGCACTGGTTCGAGAATCTGGAAGTCGAGGACGATCTCTTCCGCGTCACGCTGAACTTCGGCAACCAGCCCGAGCCGATGGTGATTCCCTTCGACGCGGTCCGCACCTTCGTCGACCCTTCCGTCGAATTCGGCCTGCGCTTCGAAAGCCAGTCCGACGATGGCGAGGATGAGGACGAGGACGACACCGAGGCCGAGATCGACGCGGAAGAAGACCCGCCGCAGCGCGATGCCGAGGTCGTCTCGCTCGACCAGTTCCGCAAGCACTGATGTCCGACCTTGCCCTGTTCCGCCGCCGCCTGCTGAAGAACCCCCGGCAGGTCTCGGCCATTGCGCCGTCCTCGCGCACGCTGGCCCGGGCGATGACGCTGGGCCTTGGCCCGAACAGCGGCCGGGTGGTAGAGTTCGGCCCCGGCACCGGCCGCTTCACCGAGGCGATCCTTGCCCGCGGCGTCGCGCCGCAGGACGTCACCCTGTTCGAGCTGGACGAGGAATTCGTCCCCTACCTGCGCCAGAAATTCCCCGGCGTGACCGTGCACCAGCTTCCCGCGCAAGAGGCCGCGCGTCTGGTCGAACCCGGCGTCGGCACCGTGATTTCCGGCCTGCCGCTTCTCTCCATGCCACCCGACGTGCGCGAAGGCATCGTCGGCGCGGCCTTCGCGATCCTCGCCCCGCGCGGCCATTACGTCCAGTTCACCTACGGCGCCCGCCCGCCCCTCCCGCCCGAGACCATCGCCACGCTGGGGCTGAAGGTGAACAAGGGCCACAAGGTCTGGGCGAACCTGCCCCCCGCCACCGTCTACCGCTTCCGCCGCGCCTGAACCTGCGGCATTTGCGGCGCGGAGTTGGTATACCAATGTATGCCAATTGATTTTGCCCGCCCCGGGCGCTATGGCTCGCGCGAAAGCGTGATGGAGATCCCGATGACCGCGACCCGTACCGAAACCGACAGCTTCGGCCCGCTGGAAGTTCCCGCCGACAAGTACTGGGGCGCGCAGACCCAGCGGTCGATCATCAACTTCCCCATCGGCTGGGAACGCCAGCCCGTCCCGATCATCCGCGCCCTTGGCGTCATCAAGAAGGCCTGCGCGCTGGTGAACATGGCGCAGGGCGACCTGCCGTCGGACATTGGCAACGCCATCGTTGCGGCGGCTCAGGAAGTGATCGAGGGCAAGTTGGACGACAACTTCCCGCTGGTCGTCTGGCAGACCGGATCCGGCACCCAGTCGAACATGAACGCGAACGAGGTGATCTCGAAC
>JBKHWC010000029.1:0-34928 GCA_046569765.1 Alphaproteobacteria bacterium
TACGGCCACACCGACCTCGTCGGTTCGGCCGCCTACAACCAGCGGCTCGGCCTGCGCCGGGCCCAGGCGGCCGTCGCCTACCTGACCAGCCAGGGCATCTCGAAGTCGCGGCTGGAGGCAGTGGTCAGCTACGGCAAGACCCGGCCGATCGTGCAGACCGCCCAGCCGGAAGAGCGCAACCGCCGCACGGTGACCGAGGTTTCGGGCTTCGTCGAGTCGCATCCGCTGGTGCTGAACGGCAAGTATGCCGCGATCATCTGGCGCGAATACGTCCTGAGTGCCGCTCCTTCGAGCGCCGTGACCGAGGCGGACGCCCAATAAGGTCCGACCGGACCCCTTTGGAAAGGCCGGGCCACCGCCCGGCCTTTTCGTTTCCAGATCGTGTCAAAACCCCAGAATCAAGCAGTTTTGGCCCAATTATCGCCACCATTCTTGACGAACGTCGCCTGGGAAAGAAAAGTGCGGGCCGTCCGATCAAGGGTGGTTGCGGCGAAAGCAATCGCTGCGGCAATCGACAAGAATTCAATGATTTACGGGTTCCGTGCTGAAAGGACGTTAGCGAGATGACAAGCAAGCCCACAGTGAACAGTGATCCCGCGCCGATCCTCGCCTGCACGATTTCGCGCGATGTGCAGCGATTCGACCTCTTGATCGACGATATGGAGCAAGAGCTGGGCGAAGCCTGGGGCGACCTGAATTTCGAGGACGCGCTCGTCTTCCTCAAGCAGCCCGACAGCACGGGGATGCAGTTCGTCGCCATTGCCGTCGACAGCGAGGATGAATCCGAACTGTCCAAGATGAACGACGTGATCAAGGCGGCCAAGGCCAAGAAGATCAAGGTTCTCCTGATCGCCAACCAGGTCAGCCCTTCGGTCCTGCACCAGATGCTGAAACTCGGGGCCGATGACTTTGTCCCCTACCCGCTTCCCGAAGGCGCGCTGCATGACGCGATCGAACGCCTGCGCAAGCCCGCCCCGGTCATCCCGGAAGGCTTCGATCCCGAAACCGGCATGTTCAACCCGAACCTCCGGCCCAAGGGTGACCGCAACGGCGTGATCCTGCCCGTCCACGGCATGGCCGGGGGGGTCGGCGCCTCGACCTTCGCGGCGAACCTGGCATGGGAGCTGGCGACAATCCCGGACAGCGAGGGCACCCGCGTCTGCGTGATCGACCTGGGCCTGCAGTTCGGCTCGATCGCGACCTATCTCGACCTGACCCGCAAGGAAGCCGTGCTCGAGGTTCTGTCGGACACCGCCGCCATCGACGGCGACAGCCTGATGAAGTCGATGCAGACGTTCAACGACAAGCTGTACGTCTTCACCGCACCCTCCGACATGCTTCCGCTGGAGATGATCACGCCCGAAGACGTAGGCCGCATCCTGGATACCGCGCAGGCGAATTTCGACTTCGTCATCGTCGACATGCCCTCGACCGTCGTCGCCTGGACCGAGGCCGTGCTGACCCGGGCCCATGTCTACTTCGCCCTGCTGGAGCTTGACCTCCGCTCGGCCCAGAACATCCTGCGCTTCATCCGCGCGCTCAAGGCCGAGGCGCTGCCGCATGACAAGGTGCGCTACGTCCTGAACCGCGCACCCAAGTTCACCGACCTTTCGGCCAAGGCCCGCGTCAAGCGCATGGCCGAAAGCCTGGACATCGACATCGAGGTCCAGCTGCCCGACGGCGGCGACCAGGTGACCCAGGCCAACGACCACGGTCTGCCGATCGCCGAAAGCGCGGGCAAGAACCCGCTGCGCAAGGAACTGCAGAAACTGGCCAAGTCCTTGTACGACCTGAACAAGGCGGCCGAAACTGCCAAGGCTTGATCAAGGGGGATTGATCCGTGTTTAGCCGCTTCAAGAAGGACACGCCCGCGGGCAGCCCTGCCAGCACGACGGCCCCGGTCGAAAAGCCGGGTCTCACGCTCCGCTCCCAGCCGGTCGCACCGCAGCGCAACCCGGCCGAGGCGATGGCGGCCGACAAGGAAAAGAAGCGCAAGGAACGCCTCACCGAACTCAAGGTCGAGATCCACAAGCGCCTGCTTGAGGATCTGAACCTCTCCGCCCTGGAATCGGCCAGCGAACAGCAGCTGCGGAACGAGATTGCCTCGCTCGCGACCGAGGCGCTGGACGAAATGTCTGTCGCCCTGAACAAGGACGACCGCCTGGCCCTGACCCAGGAACTTTACGACGAGGTCATGGGCCTTGGCCCGCTGGAACCGCTTCTGAAGGACGAGACGATCAACGATATCCTCGTCAACGGTCCAAAGCGCATCTTCGTCGAACGCGCCGGCCGGCTGGAGCTGTCGGACGTCACCTTCCGCGATGAACGCCACCTGCTGCGCATCATCGACAAGATCGTCTCCGCCGTGGGTCGCCGCGTCGACGAATCGAACCCCTATTGCGACGCCCGTCTGCAGGACGGCAGCCGTTTCAACTGCATGATCCCGCCGATCGCGGTGGACGGCTCGCTCGTCTCCATCCGTAAGTTCAAGAAGGACAAGCTGAAGATCGAGGACCTGGTCCGCTTCGGCGCCTTCACCGAGGAAATGGCCGCCTATCTTCAGGCCGCGGTCTCCTGCCGCCTGAACATCATCGTCTCGGGCGGTACGGGTTCGGGCAAGACGACCACGCTGAATGCGCTGTCCTCCTTCATCGACAACCACGAACGCGTCCTGACGATCGAGGATACGGCCGAACTTCAGCTGCAGCAGGTCCACGTCGGCCGGATGGAAAGCCGCCCCGCCAACGTCGAGGGCAAGGGCGCCGTCACCCAGCGCGACTGCCTGCGCAACGCGCTGCGTATGCGTCCCGACCGCATCATCGTCGGGGAAACCCGGGGTGAGGAAGTCATCGACATGCTGCAGGCCATGAACACCGGCCACGACGGGTCCATGACCACGATCCACGCCAACAACCCGCGCGACGCGATCAGCCGTCTGGAAAACATGGTCGCCATGGCCGGGATCGAGATGCCGCTGAAAGCCATGCGCAACCAGATCGCCTCGGCCGTGAACCTCATCGTGCAGGCCAGTCGCCTGCAGGATGGCACCCGCCGCATGACCTCCGTGACCGAGATCACCGGCATGGAAGGCGAGGTCATCTCGATGCAGGAGGTCTTCCGCTTCGAACGCCTGGGCGTCGAACCCTCAGGCAAGATCATCGGACGGTTCAACGCCACGGGCCTGCGGTCGCACTATTCCGACCGCTTCCGCCAGTGGGGCTATGACCTGCCGGCGTCCATCTACGAACCGATCGTCTGAGCCTGACCATGCAGATCAGCATCGAACCGCTCATCTATATCCTGATCTTCGTCGCCGTCGTGGTGATCGTCGAAGGCATCTACCTGACCGCCTTCGGCAAGTCGATCAGCCTGAACAGCCGCCTCAGCCGCCGCCTCGCGCTGCTGGAAAAGAACGCGAACCGCGAACAGGTGCTGGAACAACTCCGCAAGGAGATGAACCAGCACATGAATTCCAAGAGCATCCCGCTCTATTCCGTCTTCGCCAAGAAGGCGCAGCGGGCCAATATCGCCTTCTCGCCGCAGCAGCTGATGGCAATCATGGCGGGCGTCTCGGTCGTGGCCTTCCTCCTGCTGACCGTCTTCACCCCGGCCGCCTTCGGGGTCCGCATCGCGCTTGGCGTGGTGATGGGGGTGGGCGGCGTCTACCACTGGGTCCACCGCAAGGCCAAGAAGCGGATGGAGCTGCTTGAAGAACAGCTGCCCGATTCCATCGAACTGATGGTCCGCTCCTTGCGCGTGGGCCACCCCTTTTCGACCGCGATCGGCATCGTCGCCAAGGAAATCCCCGATCCGCTGGGCACCGAATTCGGCGTCATCGCCGACGAGGCCGCCTATGGCCGCGACGTGACCGAGGCGCTGAAGGCCTTTGCCGAACGGATGGACAGCCAGGACCTGCGCTTCCTTGCCGTTGCCGTGTCGATCCAGCAGCAGTCGGGCGGCAACCTGGCCGAGATCCTCGAAGGCCTCGCCAAGGTGATCCGGGCCCGTTTCAAGCTGTTCCGCCGCGTCCGCGCCATCACGGCCGAGGCGAAATGGTCGGGCATGTTCCTGTCGGCCTTCCCGATCGGTGCGCTGATCCTGATCACCGTGGTCCGGCCTGACTATTACGACGAGGTCAAGGAAACCGCGGCCTTCGTGCCTGCGGCGCTCTTCGTCTGCCTCTTCCTGATCATCAACATCATCTACATGAAGATGATGACCAATATTAAGGTCTGACCCATGGACGCCGTGATGACCTTCCTGACCGACCGCTTCGGCCCGATGGGCCCGCTGCTGGCGATCGGTCTTCTCGGGCTGCTTCTGATCCTCATCGCGCTGCCGACGATGATGAAGAAACAGCGCGACCGCTTCCGCGAGTTGAAAGAGGTCCAGCCGGTCGCGGGCGAAAAGGACAAGAAGCGCAACCTGCGCAAGGCGGGGCGGCTCGACAAGCTGGAAAAGTTCGCCCACTTCCTGGAACCCCAGAAGAAAGAGGAACTCTCCGCCGCCAAGCTCAAGATGCTGCGGGCGGGCTACACGTCGAAGAACGCCGTGCGGATGTTCCACGCGATGCAGCTTGTTCTGGGCGTCAGCTTCCTGATCCTGGGGGCGATCTATGCGCTGGTCCAGTCCGCCACGGGCGAGGTAACGGGCCGCTCCCTGGTGCTTTACACGCTGATCCCCTGCTTCGTGGGCTATTACATCCCGCGCTACTGGATCGACAAACGGGTCGAGCAGCGCAAGACCGAGATCATCCAGGGCTTCCCCGACGCGCTGGACCTGATGCTCGTCTGCGTCGAGGCGGGTCAGTCCCTTGACCAGTCGATCATCCGGGTCGGGCGCGAAAGCCGGGCGGGCTATCCGTCGCTGGCCGACGAATTCGACATGGTCGCGCAAGAGGTAAAGGCCGGCAAGGAACGCACCACGGTCCTGAAGGACATGGCAGAACGTGTGGGCGTGCCGGACGTCGCCTCCTTCGTGACCACGCTGGTCCAGTCCGCGACCTTCGGCACCTCGGTGGCCGAGGCTTTGCGCGTCTATTCCGCCGACATGCGCGACAAACGCATCATGCGGGCCGAGGAAAAGGCAAACATGTTGCCGACCAAGCTGACACTTGGCACAATGCTGTTTACCGTTCCGCCACTCCTGGTCATCCTCATCGGTCCGTCGCTTTATGGCATCGCAACAATGCTCGGAGACATGTGACGCCGACACCATGTCCGGTCGGCGCTGACATGCGCGCAGCACTTCTCCTGATGACCCTTGCGCTTGCGGCCTGCACCGGGCCGGGCGCGGTCTCGCGAAATCTGCCCTTTGGCGTCGATCCCCGGGGCGAGGCGGTCGATGGCCTCATGGTCGGCCACCGCCTGATGGAAGCGGGCGAGCACGAGCTTGCACTGAAAGCCTATCTCCGCGCCGCCGGAGAGGACGGGGTGAACTCCGACGTCCTCTCCTCGATCGGTTCTGCCAACCTGGCGCTCGGGCGGCTGGGCCAGGCCGAACAGATCCTCCGCCGCGCGGTGGAGGAGGACAGCACCTATGTCCCCGCGCTGAACAACCTGGGCGTCGTCCTGATGGAGCGCGGCAAATACGGCGAGGCGCGGGTCTATTTCCAGCAGGCCTTCGCCCTGGATAGTGGCCAAACGGACTCGATACGCGAAAATCTGAAAGCCGCTATCGCGCGAAGCGAGGCGGCTGTGTATGATCCGACCCAAGAAGAAGGCGGGTTCCGCCTGGTGCGGCAGGAAAAGGGCAAGTACGTCCTTCTCACGCAGCTCTAGGCAGGAACCCCGAGCAGTCAGAAACGAGCAGTCTGCAAAAAAGGACGCGAAAGATGCGCCACACTGGTTTTGTCATGCTCTGCCTCGGCAGTGTCATCGCCTTGTCCGCCTGCCAGAAGAACTCCGACGCGCAGGTCGAACGGGCCCTGAAAGACGTCAACGTCATCGACGAATCCAACCTGAACGAGGTGATGCTCACCGTCGCCGACCCGGCCGAGGCGGTAGCCTATTTCGCCAAGGCAGTGCAGGACAACCCCGACCGCGTCGACCTGAAGCGCGGCCTTGGCAAGTCGCTGATCCGCGCGCAAAAGCCGGTCGAGGCCGCCCAGATCTGGCGCCAGGTCGTCGCCCATCCCGAGGCGATGCCGGATGACCGCGTGATGCTCGCCGATGCGCTGATCCGCTCCAACCAATGGGCCGAGGCCAAGGCCGAACTGAACCAGATCCCGCCGACCCACGAAAGTTTCGACCGCTACCGGCTTGAAGCGATGGTGGCCGATTCCGACAAGAACTGGAAGAAGGCCGACAGTTTCTATGAGACCGCCGTCGGCCTGACCACCCGGCCGGCCAGCGTGTTGAACAACTGGGGCTTCTCCAAGCTGACCCGCGGCGATGCCCCGGGGGCGGAAAAGCTGTTCACCCAGGCGCTGACCTATGACCCGACCCTGTTCACCGCCAAGAACAATCTGGTCCTGGCCCGTGCCGCACAGCGCAAATACGATCTGCCCGTGGTCCGCATGACCCAGACCGAGCGGGCGGAACTCCTTTATTCCATCGCGCTCGCCGCGATCAAGCAGGGCGACGTGACCGTGGGCAAGGGCCTTCTCCAGCAGGCCATCGACACCCATCCGCGGCATTTCGAAGCCGCGGCGCGCAGCCTGGAAGCCCTCGATTCCAACGTGCAGATGTGATGATTACCCCGACCGGCGCGCTGATCCTTCTGGTCCCCGTCCTGCTCATCGCGATCTGGGCGGCGCTTAATGACCTGAAAAGGCTGAAGATTCCGAACCAGGCCGTCCTGGCCATGGCGGCGGTCTGGCCTGCACTCGGCTGGCTCGCGGTGCCGACCTGGACCGCCTGGTTCTGGGGCTTCGGCTTCCTGGTCATCGGGATATTCATCGCCTATCTGGCCTTCGCGCTGGTCCGCTTCCCAGGCGGCGACGGCAAGTTCGCCGCCGCCATCTCTCCGATCTTCGTCGGCGCCGATCTGGGCGAGGTGCTGATGATCGTGCTGGCCTGCATGCTGGGCGCCACGCTCTTCGTGCAGGTCCTTCGCCTGATCCCGCCCATCCGCCGTGCGGCCCCGGATTGGGAAAGTTTCAAGCACTGGCGCATCGTGCCCTTCGGCGTCGCGCTTTCGGCAATGGTCATCGTCTACCTTGTTGCCGCCATCTGGCCACAGGTCTGACACAAGTCGCGTTTAAGACTCAATCCAAGTCCCTCGCTGCGATTGTTGACGGAGCTTGCCCTATGAACGCTGAAGCCCCGGTGTCCGGCGTCACGCCGCCGCCCTCGCCCCGGTCGCTGGCCGATACCGGCCTGTCGATGGTGATGATGCGGGACATCCTGCTCAAGACGATGTTCCGCACCAACCAGGACCAGGTGACGGCGCTGTCCAAGGCGATCAGCCTGCCGGTGCCGCTGACCCAGGAACTGGTGGACCTTGCCCGCACGCAGAAACTTCTGACCGCGACCGGCACGATGCATGCCACCGCGGGCAGCGAAATGGGCTATGAGCTCACCGACGCCGGCAAATCGCGCGCACTGGATGCCCTGTCGCAGTCGGAATATTACGGCGCGATGCCCGTGCCGCTGGAACAGTATTCGGTCCAGATCAAGCGCCAGTCGGTCCGCGACATCCGGCTGAACCGCGACCAGCTTATGTCCGGCATGGGCCACCTGATCCTGCCGCCCGATCTGATCGACAACCTCGGCCCCGCCGTGACCTCGGGCCGCTCGATCCTGCTGTACGGCCCGCCCGGCAACGGCAAATCCTCGATCTCGCACGGCATCCGCGCCGCCCTGGGCGACAAGGTCTATGTCCCCCGCGCCATCGAATACTCCGGCCAGATCATCAGCGTCTACGACCCGATCGTCCATTCCGCAGCCGAGGCCGCGGTGGACGACCCGAACTCCTTGCGCCGCACCTCGAACCGCTTCGACAACCGCTATGTCTATTGCGAGCGTCCCTCGGTGATCACCGGGGGCGAGCTCAGCCTCGACATGCTGGACCTGAACTATAACCCGACCGCGCGGACCTATCAGGCCCCCCTGCAGCTGAAAGCGACCGGCGGGATCTTCATCATCGACGACCTTGGCCGCCAGGCCGAACCGCCGCAGAAGATCGTCAACCGCTGGATCGTGCCGCTGGAAGAAAGCCGCGACATCCTGGCGCTGCAATCGGGCGAGAAATTCACCGTGCCCTTCGACACGCTGGTCATCTTCTCGACCAACTTCCACCCGAACCAGATCTTCGACGGTGCGGCCCTGCGGCGTATCTTCTTCAAGATCAAGATCGACGGGCCGAGCCAGGAGAACTTCCTGAAGATCTTCGCGATGGTCGCGCGGAAGAAGAAGATGCCGCTCGACGAAACCGCGCTGATGCATCTGATGAAGGTCAAGTTCCCGACGATCCAGAACAACTACGCCAACTACATGCCGGTCTTCCTGATCGACCAGATGATCTCGGTCTGCGAGTTCGAGAACATTCCCTATCAGATGACGCCCGAGCTCATCGACCGCGCCTGGGGCAACATGTTCGTCCGGCAGGAGGACATCGCGCACTAAGGAACCCAAATTCCTTGAGTAAGGAATTTGTCAAAATTCTTCCTTAAGAATTTTGGGGGCGTCACGCGAAGACCGTGACGCCCTTTTCCGTCACCACCGCATCCAGCCGCTGGTCGAAGGCATCCGTCGGCACCTCCGCCATCTCCTGCGCCGCGAAGGCGAACCCCACCGCCAGCACCGGCCCCCGCGCCCGCAGGCCCTCCAGCGTCCGGTCGTAGAACCCCCCGCCATAGCCCAGCCGATAGCCGCGCGCGTCGAAGGCCAGCATCGGCACGATCAGCACCTCCGGCTCGACCCAGGCCCCCTCCTCGGGGATCATCGCCTTGAACGCGCCCTCGACCAGCTTGCACCCCGGCGTCCACTCCCGGAACCGCAAGGGGGCCGCCTGCTGCAGGATCACCGGCACCCCCACCGGCCCCTGATGCGCCGCCATCGCCGGAAGGGGGTCGATCTCCGACCGCATCGGCATGTAGCCCGCCAGCACCTTGCCCGCCTGCGCCGCCAGGTAATCCGCCAGGATCTCTGCCGCCTGCCCCTGCCCGGCCGCAAAGGCCTCGGCCCGCCGCTTGAACGCCTCTGCCCGGGCCAAAGCCTTGATATCGCTCATATCAGCATCACCGTCGCCAGCCCCAGAAAGGCAAAGAACCCCATCACATCCGTCAGCGTCGTCACGAAAGTCCCGCTCGCCAGCGCCGGGTCCAGCCCCAGGCGCTCCAGCGTCAGCGGCACCAGCACACCGCCCAGCGCCGCCACCACCTGGTTCACGATCATCGCCAGCCCCAGCACCGCGCCCAGATGCCAGTCGCCGAAGATCACCACCCCGGCCGCCCCCAGGATCAGCGCCAGCCCCAGCCCATTCATCACCCCCGCCAGCAGCTCCCGCCGCACCACGCGCCCCGCATTGGCCCGCGTCAGATCCCGCGTCGCCAGCGCCCGCACCGCCACTGCCAAGGACTGCGTCCCCGCGATCCCACCCGTGGACGCCACGATCGGCATCAGCGCCGCCAGCGCCACGATCGCCGCGATCGTCGCCTCGAACCGGCTGATCACCAGCGCCGAGAGCGAGGCCGTGAACAGGTTGACCACCAGCCAGGGCAGCCGCTGCTTCACCGTCTCCACCGGCCCGTCGCTGACGCTCGCCTCGTCGCCGACACCGGCCAGACGCAGCATGTCCTCCTCATGCTCCTCGTCCAGCACGTTCATCGCATCGTCGATGGTGATCACGCCCACCAGCCGCCCGCCCGCATCCACCACCGGGCACGAGATCAGATGGTACTGGTTGAAGATATAGGCCACATCCGCCTCGGCATCGGTGGCCTGGACGGTGCGGAAACTGTCCTCGGTGATTGCCCGCAGCGCCGCGTCGCGCGGCGAACTCAGCACCCGGCCCAACGTGACATAGCCCACCGGCTGCATCCGCGGATCGACCAGGATCACATGATAGAACTGGTCCGGCAAATTCTCTGATTTTCGCAGAAAATCAATGGCCTCCCCAACGGTCCAATGCTCCGGCGCCACGACCGTCTCGCGCTGCATCAGGCGCCCGGCCGAATATTCCGGGTAGCCCATCGCCTGCTCGACCGCGACCCGGTCGGCATCCTCCAGCGCCTCGAGAATCACTTCCTGCTGCGGCTCGTCCAGGTCCTCCAGCAGGTCGACGACATCGTCGGTCTCAAGGTCGCGCACCGCCTCGACCAGCACCTCGCGCGGCAGGGCCTCGACCACCTCCTCGCGGATCGCGTCCGAGATCTCGGACAGGATCTCGCCGTCGATCTCATGTGACCAAAGCCGCAACAGCGCCCGGCGGTCGCCCGGCCCGATCTGTTCCAGCAGGTCGGCGATATCGGCGGCGTGCAGCGGCTCCAGCAGCGCATCGATGGCCGCCCGGTCCCCCGCCTCGACAGCTTCCAGCACCGCATCGATTCGCGGCTGGTCCAGTACCCTGTCTTCGGCCTCGGCCAGATCGTCTGCCATGCGTCCCCCTCTCGGATTGCCGCGACCTTAGCGAAAACTGTTTCGGCGAAACAGGGGCGGCAGGCAAATTTACCGCCGCTGCGAATGGTCCTAATCTGGCGTGAAACGGGGGGACCACATGACCGAACTGATCCTGGGCCAGGTGTTGGGCTTTACCGGCGACCCCTTCCTTCAGGGCCCCGAGGCCGCCCGGATCGACGGCGCCGTGGCGATCCGCGACGGCCGCATCGTCGACGTCGGCCCCGCCGACACCCTCCGCGCCCGCCACCCCCAGGCCCGCGTCCACGACCACGGGCAGAAACTCGTCTCGGCCGGTTTCATCGACGCCCATGTCCATTATCCGCAGACCGCGATCATCGCCTCCTGGGGCAAGCGGCTGATCGACTGGCTGAACACCTACACCTTCCCCGAGGAGATGCGCTTCGCCGACCCGGCCTATGCCGCCGAAATCGCCGACCGCTACCTCGACCTCGTCCTCGCCCGCGGCACCACCACCGTCTCGACCTATTGCACGATCCACCCGGCCAGCGTCGACGCGATCTTCACTGCGGCCCGGTCGCGCGGGATGCGCCTTTTCGCCGGCAAGACCTGCATGGACCGCAACGCCCCCGAGGGACTGCGCGATACCGCCCAATCTGCCTATGACGACAGCAAGCGCCTTCTGGAAAAATGGCACGGCCAGGATCGCCTGTCCTACGTCATCACGCCGCGCTTTTCGCCCACCTCCACGCCTGAACAGCTTGCTGCCCTGGGTGCCCTCTGGCGCGAATACCCCGACTGCCTGATGCAGACCCACCTCTCCGAACAGACGGATGAGATCGCCTGGGTCCGCGACCTCTTCCCCCAGTCCCGCGACTACCTCGACACCTACGAGGCGCAGGGCCTCCTGCGCGAAGGCGCCCTCTACGGCCACGCCATCCACCTGACCGAGCGTGAGAAATCCCGCCTGATCGAGGCCGGGGCCTCCCTCATCCACTGCCCGACCTCGAACACCTTCATCGGCTCCGGCCTCTTCGACATGATGCTGGCAAGGCACCTCCGCGTCGGCCTTGCCACCGACACCGGCGGTGGCTCGAACTTCTCGATGCTTCCCACCATGGCCGCCGCCTATGAGGTCGCCCAGCTCCGCGGCCAGTCGCTCCACCCCGCGCAACTCTGGTGGCTCGCCACCCAGGGCTCCGCCCGCGCCCTGCGCGCCGAGGACAAGATCGGCAATATCGCCCCGGGGATGGAGGCCGACCTCGTCGTCATCGACCTCGCCTCCACGCCCGCCATCGAACAGGCCACCCGCCGGGCGGAAACCCTCTGGCAGCAGCTTTTCCCCACCATCATGATGGGCGACGACCGCGCCGTGGCCGAGGTCTGGGTCGGCGGCAAGCGCCTGCCCGCCTGAGCCGACCCAAGCCCTTTCACCTGGCACCAAATATCCCCGCCGGAGGCACGCCGAGGGCTTGCGCGTCCTTCACGCGCAAGCCCGAGACAAATGGCTTGCGCCAAAGGCGCTCCAGTCAATAGCCGCCCCGAACCCGCGATCCCGTCGGCCGCCTGGCACGGCGCCGCACCAGCGCCTTCACTCACCCCACGCTGGGCGCAGCTCGGGTTGGGGCACCGCCGCCAAGATGGTTAAGACCGTCTGAACAGCTTGGGGTAACATATTGACTGTATTTATTTCCTGCTCTCTGCCCACTGTGGACAGCTACTCCGCCAGCTCCCAGCCGTCGGGGTAGAAATCATGCTTCAAGGCGATCTCGGTCGCGATCCGCTCCTGCTCCCAGATCGCCTCCGGTGTGACCGGGATCGGCCCGAAGGCCGCCACCAGCGTGATCCCGTCCTTCAATCGTCGCGTCCGGAACCCCGCCAGCCGCAAGGCCCGCTCGAACGCCGGCCAGGAGGCATCGTTCTCCTCCACGAAGAACTCATATTCCACCACCGCCGTCTTCGGCAGGCTCACCCCCTTCGACTGGCGGAAGGTCTGGAACGTATCGCGCCGCTGGGCGGCATAGTCGTGGGACATGGGCGGCCTCCTTGCGGCCCTTCTACCTCACTCCGCCCGGTGACAGAAGCCCCGCCGGTAGGCCGCGTCCCAGGTCCAGTCCGAGGCGTTCAGCGCCTCGAATCCCACCGGCTCCAGGTCTCGCGTCACCCCGTCCTCGGTCGCGGTCATCTTCCACAGATCGACGTCACATTCGAAGCCTTTCCCCGCCAGCTCTCCGGCGTGGGAGTAGCCGACAACCGTGAACTGGTTGTCGATGAACTGCAGCTGGGTGACGATCCTCCCACTCCCCACTTCGTCAGCGTAGTCCGTCACGATCTGCAGGATGCTCCCGTCGCCGGTCGTGATGACCTCCAGTTCCTGCTTCGTCGCGAAGGCGCCGATGGCGATCGTCGGGTTGTCGAACTGCGGCTCGCCTGTGGCCTGCGCCGCCTCACCCGGATTGCCACCCCAGATCATCAGCCGCGCCTTGTCCGCGTTCTGGCTCAGCCGGGCCAGAAAGCTGAACCCCGTCCCCTTCGTCCCAGCCCAGTTGCCGCTCGTCTCGGACAGGACGGTCTCGGCACCTGCGGGCAGGCTGATGGAAAGGGACATGAGCAACGCGGCAAGACGCATCCGGGACTCCTGGGTTCAGAGCCGCGACCATGCCCTCATCACGCGCGCCCGGAAAGGGCAGGAAAACCCGACACTACCCCGCCAACCGCGCCGCCAGGGTCCGCTGCCGCTCCAGGACGCGCGGCAGGTCCAGCGTGGTGATTTGCCCGTCCCGCACCACCTGCCGACCCTCGACGATCAGATGTCGCACCCGCGTCGGCCCACACAGGACCAGCGCGGCGACCGGGTCCCAGCTTCCCGCCGCCTCGACCCCACGCAGGTCCCAGATCGCCAGGTCGGCACGCTTGCCGCGCTCCACCACCCCCAGGTCCTCGCGCCCCAGCACCCGGGCTCCGCCCAGCGTCGCGATCTCCAACGCCTCGCGCGCGCTCATCGCATCGGCCCCTTGAGCCACCCGTTGCAGGAGCATCGCCATCCGCGCCTCGGCCACCAGATTGCCCGCATCGCTGGACGCCGAGCCATCGACCCCAAGCGCGACCTTTACCCCTGCGTCCCGCATCGCGCGCACCGGGGCGATCCCGGACCCGAGTCTACAATTCGAACATGGACAATGGGCAACCCCCGTGGACGACCGGCTGAAAAGTTCAATTTCCGAACCATCCAGCTTGACGCAATGCGCATGCCAGACATCGGCGCCGGTCCAGCCCAGGTCCTCGGCATACTGGCCGGGGCGGCAACCGAACCGGGCGAGCGAATAGGCCACGTCCTCATCGTTCTCGGCCAGATGGGTGTGCAGCATCACCCCCTTGTCGCGGGCAAGAAGGGCCGCATCCCGCATCAGCTCGCGGCTGACCGAGAAGGGCGAACAGGGTGCGAGCCCCACCCGCACCATCGCCCCGGGCTTCGCGTCGTGGAAGCGGTCCACGACGCGGATCATGTCCTCCAGGATCGCCGCCTCTGCCTCGACCAGACTGTCGGGCGGCAGGCCCCCCGCGCTTTCGCCGATCGACATCGCCCCCCGCGTCGGGTGGAAGCGCAGGCCCACCTCCCCGGCCGCGGCAATTGTGTCGTCCAGCCGCGCGCCGTTCGGGTAAAGGTACAGATGGTCGGAGGTCATCGTGCAGCCCGACAGCGCCAGTTCGGCCAGCCCGACCTGGGCCGAGGTGAACATCTCTTCTGGCCCGAACTTCGCCCAGATCGGATAAAGCGTCTTCAACCAGCCGAAGAGCAGCGCATCCTGCCCCCCCGGCACCGCGCGAGTCAGGGTCTGGTAGAGGTGGTGGTGAGTGTTGACGAGTCCCGGCGTCACCACGCAGCCAGTGGCGTCGATCACCTCGGCCCCGGGGGCGGCAAGGCCCTGGCCCAGGGCCAGGATGACCCCGTCGCGAATATGGATATCGCCCCGCGCAAGCTCGGCCCGCTGGGGGTTCATCGTCACGATGACATCGGCATTGCGGATCAGAAGGTTGGTCATGGGTGCTCCCGTCGCACCCTTCGGCCCGGGCACCTTGCCCCAGAGCCGCCCGTCAGAAGGGAGAAGGACACGCGCGGCCCCTTCAGTCTAGCGGAACCGGGCGCAAAGCCGCAAGGGCTGCGCCGGGGGACCTAGATCCTTGAGCAAGGATTTTAACGGATTCCTCGCTCAGGGAATCTGGCGCATCAAGCGTTCAGCAGCGCCAGCGCCTCGGCATGAAGCTCACGGCTGGCGGCGGCCAGGATCTGCCCGCCCTCCAGCGCCGGGCGGCCCTGCCAGTCGGTCACCACGCCCCCCGCCGCCTCGATCACCGCGATGGGCGCCTGCACGTCATAGGCCTGCAGGCCCGCCTCGATCACCAGGTCGATCTGGCCCGCCGCGACCAGCGCATAGGCGTAGCAATCCATGCCATAACGCACCAGCCGCGCGCCCTGGGCGACACGGCGGAAAGCCGCGGCTTCCTGGGCCGTGCCAACCTCGGGGAAGGTCGAGAACAGGATCGCCTCGCGCAGCGGTCGGGGCGGACGCACCTGCAGGGCGGCCTCGCCCATCGGACCAAGCACGCGCGCACGGCCCAGACCGCCCTCGAAGCGTTCACGGATATAGGGCTGGTCGATGATGCCGTAGAGCACGCCCTCGGCATCACGGACCGAGATCAGCACGCCCCAGGTCGGCGTGCCGGAGAGATAGCCCCGCGTCCCGTCGATCGGGTCCAGCACCCAAGTCAGGCCCGAACTGCCCGCAACCGCGGCGAATTCCTCGCCCAGGATCGAATCCTGCGGGCGGCGGTGGGCCAGGATCGCGCGCATCCGTTCCTCGGACAGGCGGTCGGCGGCTGTCACCGGGTCGAAACGATGGGTTTCCTTGGTGTCGGCCGCCAGATCGCGGCTGCGGAAATGCGACAGTGTCGCTTCGCGCGCCGCGTCGGCCAGGTCATGCGCACAGGCCACCAGGTCTTCGGCCAGTTCCGGTGTCACACGCATCCCGCCCCTCCGTCGTCACAGGCCGAAGGGGCCTGCCCCGCGGGCGCTAAAGGCTCGCGGGGGCAAGGTCAAGTTCAGGCTGCGTCGGACAGGACGCGGGCCAGGTCGAAGAGGCGGCGGCGCTGCGCCTCGGGGATCGCATAGTAGGAGCGCACGAGTTCCAGAGCTTCCTTGTCGGCCATCATGTCGCCCTGGGCCTGCGCGGCGGCCTGACCATCCGCCAGCCCCTCGAAGAAGAACGAGATCGACACGCCCAGTGCATCGGCGATGTCCCACAGACGAGAGGCGCTGACCCGGTTCATCCCGGTTTCATATTTCTGGATCTGCTGGAACTTGATTCCAACCTTGTCGGCGAGCTGCTGCTGCGTCATGCCGACCATCCAGCGGCGGTGACGGATGCGCTTGCCGACATGGGCGTCTACGGGATGTTTCATTCTCTACTCCAGATAACTAAAGTCAGTCCCCTCATGGAACTGTAAGCAAGTTTCATGCCAAGACTGCCGGGATCGAATGGATACGAATAAAAAACTTGGGAGGCGGGAAAACCTGTCCTTTTGGACAATGCCAATTATTCAAGTGAGCAAGACACGGTGAGGTTGTTCGCCACGCCCCCCTATAGGCGCCGGGCTTAGCCGCCACTCTCCTTTAAGGGGAATCGCAAAAGCATTGCGTTATGCAATTAATGTGGCGCAACTTTGCATTATGCGACGAATTTCGCGGTTCGGTCGTTTATTTCGAGTTCATATATCGCACTAGCGGCGACCAAGAGGGCGACAAGTCCCGTGAAACGGGTTATCTGACGCAGAAGGGCAAGGCAGCAGGCGGAGATGATGGATGCTGGCATGGCAGGTTCCGGCCTTGGGTCAGGCGGCGCGGCGGGCCAGCCTGCCCGACCCGATTCCCGCGGAAGGCGAGGTGCTGGTCCAGGTCGTGGCGGCGGGTCTGAACTTCGCCGATCTGCTCATGGCGCAGGGCAAGTATCAGGTCCGGGTGGCACCGCCCTTCGTCCCGGGAATGGAGTTCGCGGGTGTGGTTCGGGCCTTGGGCCCCCGCGCGAGCGGCCCGGCGCCGGGTACGCGCATCCTCGGCACCTCCACCTCTGGCGCGCTGGGAGAGTTGCTGGCCGTTCCTGCTGCGGGCCTCACCCCCCTCCCTGACGCGATGAGCTTCGAGGAGGCTGCGGGTTTTCCGATCGCCTATGGCACCTCGCATCTGGCGCTGACCCATGTCGGGCGGCTGCGGCCGGGCGAGACGCTGTTCGTCACCGGGGCGGCCGGCGGCGTCGGCCTGACGGCAGTCGAGATCGGCAAAAGGCTGGGCGCGCGTGTCATCGCCTCGGCACGGGGGGCCGACCGGCTGGCGGTGGCCCAGGCGGCCGGGGCCGATGTGCTGATCGACAGTGAGGCAGAGGGGCTGAAGGACCGGCTGCGCACCGAGGGAGGCGTGGATGTGGTCTATGACGCGGTCGGCGGCCCGGCCTTCGACGCAGCGCTGCGCGCCTGCCGACCCGAGGGGCGGCTACTGGCGATCGGCTTTGCCTCGGGCGAGGTGCCGCAGGTCCCGGCAAACCTGCTGCTGGTGAAGAACCTTACCGTTTCCGGCTTCTGGTATGGCGGGTTCCAAGCCCATGCCCCGGCCCTGGTCGCCGCCAGCCTGGCCGAGTTGCTGCGCTGGCGGGCCGAGGGCAGCCTGCGGCCGCATATCGGTCAGGTCCTGCCCTTTGACGCCTTCCCCGAGGGGCTGGAACTGCTGCGCAGCCGCCGCGCCACCGGCAAGGTGGTGATCCGGGTTCAGCAGCCGTAGGCACAGCGCAGCTCGGCCATCAGCATGTCCACCGCCTCGTCATTGCGGCGGCCCGCGCGGTACAGCGCCAGCTTCATCTCGCCGAGCGGTGGCAACTGGTTGTCGCCCGTCAGCGGCTCCACCCCCACGGGGATGCTTCCGGCCATCCGGGCCGAGATCGCCAGGTCCGCCGCCACCGTCGCCTCGACCGCCTGCTCGCTTTCCCCGCCGCTTGCCATCTCCCAGGGGATGCCGGCCGCATCCAGCGCGGCCTGCGCCACCGGCCGGAAGATGCAGCTATCCTTGAACCCCAGCCGCAACGGCCGGCGCTGCCAGGTATTCCCACCCGGCGCGCCGACCCAGACGAGAGGACGCGAGGACAGGACCTCGGCGCCGGGATCGGGATGCTCCTCGGTCGTCAGGATCACGTCGAACTCACCGCGCGCGAATTCCTCCTTCATCAGGACGGTGAATGAGGAGACGAGGTTGATCTGCACCCGCGGATAGGCCTGCGCCATCCGCCGCAGGATCCCGGGGACCGCCGGATAGACCACATCATGCGGCACGCCCAGACGAATCGGCCCGCAGCAATCGGCGTTGGAAAAGCGCGACAGGACCTCGTCATTGAGCGCCAGCATCCGGCGACCATAGGACAGAAGCTGTTCGCCTTCCGGGGACAGGGCAAGTTTCCGCGCCGCGCGCAGGAAGAGCGTCTGGCCCAGCGAGTCCTCCAACCGCTTGATCTGCATGGAAACTGCCGACTGCGTCAGATTCAGGTAACCCGCCGCGCGCGTCACCCCGCCCACATCGGCGACGGTGACGAAGGAACGCACGGAGGCAAGGTCAAGGTTGCGGGGCATGATCACAGATCCTGATCGGTTTCGTCACAATCATTCGTTTGAGAAATATGCTGCAGAGGCGCATCTTCATCAACAGAAATGAACGGAACCCACCACAACATCACCCAAAAGGATGAGCGCCATGCCTGCCCACAGCCTTTCCAGCCACCGCCGCCTGCGCCGCTTCCGTCTCTTCGCGGCCCTTTCCTCCGCGCTGGCCGTCCGGTGCAGCCGCAAGGATCTGGCGCGTCTTGATCCGCATCTGTTGCGCGACATTGGCCTGACCGAGGGCGAGGCCCGGGCAGAAGCCGAGCGCCCGTTCTGGGACGCTCCGGCGCATTGGAAGCGCCAACATATTCTTCACGCGCGCGCGTAACGCTTCTTGAAATCGAATTCCCACGTCCCGATATTTACCCCACGAGGTCGCGCCGGTTCCCCCGGCGTTGCCCTTAGGGACAACATCGGAGGCTTCAATGGCTCAATACGAAACGATCCGCAGCGTTGGCGTCGGCGCCGGCGCCCGGATCGATGAAGGGCTTCGCGCCCACATGAACAAGGTCTACGGGCTGATGTCCGTGGCGATGCTGGTCACGGCTGGCGTTGCCTGGTCGGTCGGCACCTCGGACGCGCTTCTGTCGATCTTCCGCGACCCGATGACGCTGCAGCCGAACATTCTGGGCTGGGTGGTCATGTTCGCGCCGCTTGCGATGGCCTTCGCCTTCGGCGCGATGATCAACCGCTTCTCGGCCGCGGCGGCACAGCTGTTCTTCTACGCCTTCGCGGCGGTGATGGGTCTGTCGATCGCCTGGATCTTCAAAGCCTTTACCGACGTGTCGATCGCGCAGACCTTCCTGGTCACCTCGATCGCCTTCGCGGGCCTGTCGCTGTACGGCTATGTCACCAAGCGTGACCTGAGCGGCATGGGCACCTTCCTGATGATGGGTCTGATCGGCCTGATCGTCGCCTCGATCGTGAACATCTTCCTGGGCTCGGGCGCCCTGGCCTTCGCGATCTCGGTCATCGGTCTGCTGATCTTCGCGGGCCTGACTGCCTTCGACACCCAGCGCATCAAGATGGACTACATCCAGCACGCGCAGGCGATGGATCAGGAATGGCTTGGCAAATCCGCGATCATGGGCGCGCTGAACCTGTACCTGAACTTCATCAACATGTTCATGTTCCTGCTGCAGTTCCTGGGCAACCGGGAATAAACGAAAAGAGACGAACCAAAAGGGGGCCGGTCGCAGGACCGGCCCTTTTCCTTTCAGACGACCGCGCCGAAGACCCGGCCGACCCCCCAGGTCACCGCCATCGCCACTGCGCCCCAGAAGGTCACCCGCATGACCGCCCGCAGGATGTTCGCGCCCCCGGCCTTGGCCCCGACCGCCCCCAGCAGCGCCAGGAAGACCAGCGACAGGCCGGTGACCCAAAGCGCGATCTGCGGCTCGGGCGCAAGGGCCGCCGCCGCCAGGGGCAGCGCCGCGCCCACCGCGAAGGTCAGGGCCGAGGCGCCGGCGGCCACCAGCGGCCGCGCCTCGGTATGTTCGAATATCCCCAGTTCATCCCGCACATGCGCGGCCAGAGGGTCCTTGGCATGCAGCGCCTCGGCCACCTGGCGCGCAAGTTCGGACGGGACACCCCGGTCCTCATAGATCCCGGCCAGCGCGCGCAGTTCCTCTTCCGGATCGGCCTCGATCTCGGCCCTCTCGCGGGCGATGTCGGCGGCTTCGGTATCCGACTGCGACGAAACCGAGACATACTCCCCCGCCGCCATCGACAGCGCCCCGGCCGCCAGGCCCGCCGCGCCTGCGACCAGCACCTCGGCCCGGCCCGAGGCCGCCGCGACGCCCACGATCAGCGCGGCGGTCGAAACGATTCCGTCGTTCGCCCCAAGGACGGCCGCCCGCAGCCATCCCACGCGCGCGACATAATGTTCTTCCCGGTGATTGCGTTCCATGACGGGCCTCCGTTGCTGCCCCTCACCTCGGCCGGAAGGACGCCGGGCGTCAAGCCAAAGCGCATCAGCAGCGGCTTGGCGCAAAGGAAAAGGGCCGCGTCCCAGCGGACACGGCCCCCCATTCCTGAAACAGGCGCGATCTTACTTGATCTTGCCTTCCTTGTATTCGACATGTTCCCGCTTCACGGGGTCGTACTTCTTGATGACCATCTTTTCGGTCATGGTACGGGCGTTCTTCTTGGTCACGTAGAAGTGGCCGGTGCCCGCAGTCGAGTTCAGGCGGATCTTGATGGTGGCGGGCTTTGCCATGGTCGTTTCCTCTGCATCGGGGAATCCGTATCCCCCGGTGAAATCCTTGAAGCCCGCCTTTTATCCGTCTTCGTGGCAGAGTCAACCGCTATCGGCTGCCTTATTGCCACATCGCGGCGCGCAGCTCCCACGGCGTCACCTTGCCATCCTTGTCGGCATCGGCCGCCTCGTACTGCGCCTTCTCGGCCGCCAGGAATTCGGCCATGGTGACCTTGCCGTCGCCGTCGCCATCCTTGGCGGCAAAGCGGGCGGCGTGGCGGTCGGCCATGCCGGGCATCATGCCCCCTGGCCGCATCATGCCCATGCGACCGGCACCGAATTCACCGGCCTCCAGCGCGCCATCACCATTGCCGTCCATCACAGCGAACATCACCTCGGCATGGCCCGAGGCCTCCTCGGCCGAGATGTCGCCGTTCTGATCGGCGTCGATGCCGCCCATCATCCCCGGCCCCATCATCCCCGGCCCCATGCCCCAACCGGGACCCATGCCCCAACCCGGACCAGTGCCATATCCCGGACCCGCGCCATATCCCGGACCCGCGCCGTAGCCGGGGCCCATCATGCCATAGCCCGGGCCCATGTCCCAGCCCCAGCCCTGCCCCATGCCAGGCCCCATGCCCCAGCCGGGCTGTCCCTGCGCCAGTATCGGGCCCGCCATCCCAAGGGCCGCCACAGCGGTCGCACCGAACATCCTGAACATCCTCGTCTCCTGCGCTACGGGGGCATCCTACCCCTCGCGCAGTATAGGACATTTCAGGCAACAATCGTGCATTGACGCAGGTCGACCTCGGGATCGTGATTGCGCGGAGAGCCTGTAAGCCGGATTCTGTCCAAGGGTTGCCCCTCTGGATGACCATTCCTCTGCCGACCGTGTCGCCACGGCGGTCAAGCTGCCAACCCGGGCCTCTCGGGCGTTGGCGTCCCTGCGGGCGGTATCCTTGCGGACCGGCCCCCGCGCGAGGCCCCTATTTGGCATTGCTCCGGGTGGGGCTTGCCTTGCCGGTCCTGTTGCCAGTCCCGCGGTGGGCTCTTACCCCACCTTTTCACCTTGACCCTGCCAAGCCGAAGGCGAACCTTCTCAAACGACAGGGCAGACTGTTCTCTGTGGCGCTTTCCCTGGGGTTACCCCCGCCGGGCGTTACCCGGCACCCTTGCCAACGGGAGTCCGGACTTTCCTCGAGGTTGCCCCCGCGGTCATCCAGCCCTCCGCGCGGGGGTCAGTTAGGCACGCCCTGCCCCGCCGTCAACTGCAATCCTGCGCAATCCCGCCGCAAGCGCCCGGTCGCTGTCATCCAGCGGACCGCAGGCCCAGGGCCGAAAACGCAGACGGAAGGCGGTCAGCAGCACCTCGGGCGCGGCCTCGGGGTAGCCGAAGGCCCGCAGGTCCGCCACGAAATCCCGCGGCTCGCCCGGCTGAGGCCAGACCGTCAGCCCCTTGGCCGCCAGCCGCCGCCAGTCGAAGCGCGGCCCCGGATCGGACTTGCGCCCCGGGGCCATATCGCTGTGGCCGATCACCGCTTGCGGCACCAGCCCGTGCCTGTCCAGCAGTTCGCGCAGCAAAAGCTCCAGCGCCTGCATCTGCGGCTCGGCGAAGGGTTCGGCGCCGGAATTCACCAGCTCCACCCCGATGGACCGCGAGTTGACATCGCCTTCGCCCAGCCACTCCCCCGCCCCGGCATGCCAGGCCCGCGCACCCTCATCGACGAGCGACAGAACCGTGCCGTCCCGGTCGATCAGATAATGCGCCGAGACCTCGGCCACGGTGTCGCACAGCCGCTCAAGCGACTGAGCACAGTCCAGGACCGTGTAATGCAGGACGATCAGCTCCACCCGCCTGCCCCGCCGGTCCCCGAAATTGGGCGACGGATGCGTGAGGCTCACTGCAGGGCGGTGCGGAACGGTCGGGGATCCCACGAACAGGCGAAGCCGTCGCCATCCGGGTCCACGCCCATCCGGTCGCGGTCAGGTCCCCCCTTGGACAGGAACTCCTGCTGGGCAAGGTCGGGCGAGGCGAAGCGGGCGCAGGCCGCGTTCGGATCGCGCATCCCGATGGTGCTGCGCTTGTACATCTGCACGCCCGGCGCATGGGTCGTCGCAAGCGCGAATTCGACGATGTTCGGCCCGGTGTCGCCCGGCCGCTGCGGCAGGTCCTTCGGCTGGACCACGACATATTCCGCGCGGTTGCGCGCAATGCGCTCGGCATCCGATTCGATCGTCTCGCGCGCGGCAACGGCGTTGAAGTCCTGCTCGTCGGAAATCCCGGTGTTGTTATGCGCCACCTCGCCCGATTCTTCCTGGATCCCGGCCGGTGCCCCGCCGCGCGGGCGGTCGTCGGTGATCAGGCCAGGCGTCGGAGAGGCCACGGCGGTCGTGGGCGGCACGGTGCCCGAGGCCCGGTCGATCGCGGCCGCGGCGGCGGCGGGGTCGAACCCTGCACTTGGCGCCGTGGCTGGCGGCAAAACCGCCGGGGCCGGGGCAGGCTGCGCCCCACGGATGTAGGAATTGTAGTCCTGGAACCCCACGCCCGCGCCCGAAGTGCTCGGGCTCGAGGGCGTGCAGGCCGCCAGCAGGACCGCAGACAGGACAGCGCCAGCGGCGGGAACGAAGGTACGGCTCATTTCTGCCTCGAAGGGTGCGTTTCGCGGCCCCTTACCACCATTTTTCCGCCTTGGCCACAAAACCGGCGCGGCTTTCCAACACATATGCGTAATTCAGCAGCGGCCCTTCTTCCCAGGGTCGGCCGATCAGCTGCAGGCCAAGCGGCAGTCCCTGGTGATCCAGCCCGACCGGAACCGAGATCCCGGGCAGCCCCGCCAGGTTCACCGTCACCGTGAAGACGTCATTCAGATACATCTTCACCGGGTCCACATCGGCCATCTCGCCCAGGCCAAAGGCGGCGCTCGGGGTGGCAGGCGTCAGGATCGCGTCGATCCCGTCGGCGAAGACCGTGTCGAAATCGCGCTTGATCAGCGCCCGCACCTTCCGCGCACGGTTGTAATAGGCGTCATAGAACCCGGCTGACAGCACATAGGTCCCGACCATGATCCGCCGCTGCACTTCCGGGCCAAAGCCCTCGGCCCGAGTCTTTTCGTACATCTCGGTCACGCCGTCGCCGTGGGACAGCTTGGCGCGGTGGCCGTAGCGCACCCCGTCATAGCGGGCGAGGTTCGACGACGCCTCGGCCGGGGCGATGACGTAATAGGCCGGAAGCGCGTACTTCGTATGCGGCAGCGAGATGTCCCGCACCTCGGCGCCCGCGTCCTTCAGCATCTCGATCCCGCGCTGCCACAGCGCCTCGATTTCTTCGGGCATCCCGTCCATGCGGTATTCGCGCGGAATCCCGATGACCTTGCCCCGGATATCCCCGGTCAGCGCGGCCTCGAAATCCGGCACCGGAATGTCGGCGCTGGTCGAATCCTTCTCGTCATGACCCGCCATCGCCTGCAGCATGATCGCCGCATCGCGCACCGACTTGGTCATCGGCCCGGCCTGGTCCAGCGACGAGGCGAAGGCGACGATCCCCCAGCGGCTGACCCGCCCGTAGGTCGGCTTGATCCCGACGATCCCGGTAAAGGCCGCCGGCTGCCGGATCGACCCGCCGGTATCCGTCCCCGTCGCCGCCAGGCACAGGTCCGCCGCCACCGCCGCTGCCGAGCCACCCGAGGACCCACCGGGCGTCAGCGCAACATCCGAGCCCTTGCGCCGCCAGGGACTGACCGCATTGCCATAACAGGCCGTCTCGTTCGACGAGCCCATGGCGAATTCGTCCATGTTCAGCTTGCCCAGCATGACCGCGCCCGCCTTGAACAGGTTCGAGGTGACGGTGGATTCATACTCCGGCTTGAACCCTTTCAGGATGTTCGACGCGGCCTGCGACGGCACCCCTTCGGTGCAGAACAGGTCCTTGATCCCCAGGGGAATCCCGCACATCGCGGGGGCCTCGCCCGCCTTCAGCCGAGCATCCGCCGCCCGCGCCTGCTCCAGCGCGATTTCCGGCGTCTTGTGGACAAAGGCGTTCAGCGCATCGCCCGCGTCGATCGCGGTCAGACAGGACATGGTCAGATCGACCGCGGAAATCTCGCCCTTGCGCAGCGCATCCCGCGCCGCCGCGATGGTCCAGGTGTTAGCACTTGTCATGGGCGCGCTCATTCCACCACCTTCGGCACGGCAAAGAACCCCTCGCGCGCATCGGGCGCGTTCTTCAGAACCTTGGCCTGGATGTTGCCATCCGTGACCTCGTCCTTCCGGCGCTTCAGCCGCATCGGAGTGACCGAGGTCATCGGCTCCACCCCCGTCACGTCGACCTCGTTCAGCTGCTCCATGAAGCCGAGGATGCCCGAGAGCTGACCCGCCAGCTTCGGCAGGTCCTGCTCCTCGACCCGGATCCGGGCCAGCTTTGCCACCTTGCGGGCGGTGTCGATGTCGATTGCCATGGGGCTCTCCCTTGGGTTTGGCCCCGTTTAGCCCCGCGCCCCACCCTTCGCAAGCATGTGCCGCCGCCAGACCTCGATCATCCAGCCCAGGATCAGCGCGTTCAGGAGATGCCACAGGAAATGTGTCCCCAAGGCCAGCGCACCACAGACCGGCCCGTCCAGCGTGCGGAAGGCGAGGCTGACCAGAAGAATTCCCGCCCCCAGCGCCATCCCTCGCGCCGTGCCAGGCGCCCGCCGCCAAAGGACCGCCGCATAGGCCAGGATCAGCACCGGCACCGGCGCATAGGCAGAGGACGACCCAAGCGGCAGCAGGGCCGCAAAGACCGGCGCCGTCAGCGCGGCATAGGGAAGGAAAGCCACCACTGCCACCGCCGCCCACCAGCGCGACAGGCCCAGGAAATCCCGCGTCGCGGCGTAGAGGTACAGCAGGATGAACCCCAGGATCGGCAGCACATCCATCAGCGCCGTCAGCCGGTTCGCATGGGTGTGGAACAGGAAGGACCCCAGCCCGATCACCACCAGCAAGGCCGACAAGACACGCCCGACCGGCATCCCTTCCGTCCGCCGCCACATCACCCAGCCCGCCAGCAGGAAGGCCGCGTTCGTCACCGCATTCACCGGCTCGGCCCAGTACTCTGGGCCGGTCCGTTCGCAATAGACGTCGATCGGGTCGAACAAGGTTGTCATTCCGGCTTCAGTCCTAGATGGTAGCGCCCTCCCTGACATATAGCGAAGAGGCATCCATGCAGATCACCTGGCTTGGCCATTCCGGCTTCCGCATCGAAATCGAAGAGGCCGTCCTTCTGGTCGACCCCTGGCTCACCGGCAACCCGATGTTCCCGGCCGACCGCGAGGATGAGGCGGTGCAAGGCGCGACCCATATCCTCTTGACCCACGCCCATGGCGACCACGCCTCGGACGCGGCGCGGCTGGCAAAGAAGCTGGGGATCAAGATCCATTGCATCCATGAACTCTCCGAATGGCTGGCCGGCCAGGGGGCCGAGGTGGTGGGCTTCGGCAAGGGCGGCACGCTGCATCTGAACGGCGCGAAGGTGACCATGGTCCACGCGGTCCATTCCGCCTCGATCGACTTCACCGGCAAGGGCCTCCTCCCCGCCGGAGACGCGGCGGGCTTCATGATCGCGGGCGAGGGGCACACGATCTACCTGTCGGGCGACACCGACATCATGGCCGACATGGCCTGGATGGGCGAATATCACCAGCCCGACATCGGCATCCTCGCCTGCGGGGGGCATTATACGATGGACATGGACCGCGCCGCCTGGGCCGCCCGGAAATGGTTCAACTTCCGCTTCGTCATTCCCTGCCACTACAAGACCTTCCCGATCCTGGCCCAGGATGCCTCGGCCCTGAAAGCGGGCCTGCCGCCGGGGATCGAGGTGATCGAGCACGAGGTCCTCGACCCGATCCGCATCTGACCCTGTCCACGCGCGGACCGTCCGCGCACCCCAATAGAATCAACGGCTTGACCGAGGATATTTACCTTCGGTCAAGCACGATCCCCTGCGCCCAGCCTTTCATCTTTGCCCAAATATCTCCGCCGGAGGCTCCGACGCCGGGACCGGAACTGCCGCCGACTATCCGCGCTTGCCCGCGAAGAAGCCCTTCAACAAGGCCTCTGCCTCCCCCGCGCCAATCCCGTCATAGACCTCGGGCACATGGTGGCACTGGGGATGGGTGAAGACCCGCGCGCCCACGGCGACGCCGCCAGACTTCGGGTCAGCCGCCCCATAGTACAGCCGCGCCACCCGCGCGGCCGAAATCGCGGCAGCGCACATGGGACAAGGCTCCAGCGTCACATAGAGATCGCAGCCCACCAGCCGCTCCGACCCCAGCGCCGCACAGGCCTCGCGGATCGCCAGCATCTCGGCATGGGCGGTCGGATCGGCCAGCTCCCGCGTCCGGTTTCCCGCACGCGCCAACACCTGCGCCCCCTGCACGACAACCGCCCCCACCGGCACCTCGCCCCGATCCGCCGCCGCCCGCGCCTCTTCCAACGCCAGCGCCATGAACGACCGGAAGCCTTCGCGTTGCTCTTTCATACTGGGTCAAATATCCTCGGGGGTCCGGGGGTGGAAAACCCCCGGGGCCCGGCTGGCCACCTTGCGCCGCAGGATGATGGTCATGGCCGAAAAAGAAAAGCCCAAAGCCCCGAACCCCCCCGCCACGCCCGAGGGCGAGCGCATCGCAAAGGTCCTGTCGCGCGCCGGCATCGCCTCGCGGCGCGAGGCCGAGCGGCTGATCGAACTGGGCGAGGTCAAGGTCAACGGCAAGGTCATCACCTCGCCCGCGCTGAACGTGACGCCCCGGGACAAGATCACCGTCCGGGGCGAGCCGGTGGGCCAGCCCGATCCCCCGCGCCTGTGGCTTTACTACAAACCCGAGGGGCTGGTGACCTCGGCCTCGGATGAAAAGGGCCGCGACACGGTCTTCGACCACCTGCCCGAGGACATGCCGCGCGTCATGTCGGTGGGGCGGCTGGACCTGAACTCCGAGGGCCTTCTTCTGCTGACCAACGATGGCGAGCTGAAGCGGCGGCTGGAGCTGCCCTCGACCGGCTGGCTGCGGAAATACCGGGTGCGGGTGAAGGGGAACCCGACCGACCCGGAGCTGGAGCCCTTGCGCAAGGGCGTCACCATCGACGGCGAGAAGTTCCAGCCGATGGAGGTCAAACTTGACCGCCACCAGGGCGCCAACGCCTGGCTGACCGTCGGGATTCGTGAGGGCCGCAACCGCGAGATTCGCCGTGCGATGGCCCATATCGGGCTGACCGTGAACCGGCTGATCCGCACCTCTTACGGCCCGTTCCGGCTGAACGAGCTGAAGCCGGGCGAGGTCGAGGAGGTGAAACCCCGCATCCTGCGCGACCAGCTTGGCCTGAGCGAGACGGATCTGCCCTCGGCCCCCAGGGCCGGGCGCAAGCCCGAGGCGAAACCGGCCGCGAAACCGGCGGCAAAGCCGGTGGCCAAGGGTCGGCCGCTCAAGCCCGGCGAGGGGTTGAGGCAGCTGTCCGAGAGCTGGCAGAAAGCCACCCGGCCGCCCGCGCGGAAGGCCGATCGCCCTGCCACTGACCGCACCGCCCGGCCACACGGCCCTGGGCCACGACCAGGGCCCCGACCCGGCGGGCCGAAAAAAGGCTGATCGAAGTCGTAGGGTGCGTGATTTCACGCACCCTACCAGTCGGTCCCGTCCAACGGGGGAAGATTGCCGCCTATTCCCCGCAACGCTCACTGGCATGGCAGGGGGGCTTCGGCTAAGGTCGGCCCAAGTGTCGGTTGCAGGAAATGGGCCATGTCGGGAACCGGATTGAGGAACCTTTCGCTGACCCTTCTGGTTTTCCTTCTGGCCTATGTGGCCTGGTCGGGGGGCATGTGATGGCCGAACGCTTCGGCGGGAAATATTCGCCGCAGGGCAGTCGGCCCGGTCCGGGTGCTCCGGTCGCAGTGGCCCCGCCGCGCCCGCGCGGGATGTGGCGGGCGACAGTGCTTTTCGTCTCGGCCTTCCTGTTCCTGTTCCCCGCCTTCGGCGATGGGCCGCGCGAGATGCTCATGGGACTTCTGGCCGGGGGTTTGGTGGTCCTGGCCTCGTGGCTGACGCGCGAGGGGTTGCGGGCCGAGGCGGCCTATCAGGCTCGGGTGCTGGCCCGCCGCCCGGCCCTGCCGCGCAAGGCGCTTGGCGCGGTGGCGACTGGCGCTGCACTGGCGGTGGGCGGGCTCATCGCGGATCAGGGGCTGGTCTATCCGGTGCTTTATGCCCTGGTCGGGGCGGCCTTGCATCTGGGAGCCTTCGGCCTGGACCCAATGGCGGACAAGGGAATGGCGGGGATCGACGCCTTCCAGACCAGCCGGGTGGCCCGCGCGATCGAGGAGGGCGAGGCGCATCTGGCCGCGATGCAGGACGCGATCCTGCGGGCAAAGGACCGGGGGCTGGAGCGGCGGGTGGCGCAGTTCGCGGCTGCAGCGCGGGGCCTGTTCCGCACGATCGAGGCCGATCCGGGCGACCTGACGGCAGCGCGGAAATATCTGTCGGTCTATCTGATGGGCGCCCGCGACGCGACGGTGAAGTTCGCGGACCACTACGCCCAGACCCGCGACGCCGGCGCCCGGGCGGATTACGAGTCGTTGCTCACCGATCTGGAAACCACCTTCGCCCAGAAGACGATGCTCTTCCTGTCGAACAACCGCAGCGACCTGGACGTCGAGATCGCCGTCCTGCGCGACCGCCTGAAACTTGACCATTGACCCAAGGGGGATGTCCATGTCCACGACCGTCCAAGCCGATGCCCAGGCCCTTCTGACCGAGGTCGAGAAGGTCAATGCCGTGATCTTGGCCGAACCCATGGCCGAGGTCGTCCCGCTGGAGGCCGCGCCTGCCGACAAGGCCGAGGCGATCCGCAAGCGGATGGCGGAAGTGGACCTGACGAGCACTCAGTCGATCATTGCCTTCGGCTCGTCGGCGCAGGCGGAACTGCAGGTGATCAGCCAGGCGATGCTGCAGGACGTAAAGAACAAGGACGTCGGCCCCGCCGGGGACAGCCTGCGCAAGATCGTCACCACGATCCGGGGGTTCGCGGTGGACGAGCTGGACCTGCGGCGTGAAGCAAGCTGGTGGGAGCGTCTTTTGGGCCGGGCGGCGCCCTTCGCGGAGTTCGTGGCGCAGTATGAGGATGTGCAGGGGCAGATCGACAAGATCACCTCGGAACTGCTGACGCATGAGCACAGGCTTTTGAAGGACATCAAGAGCCTGGATGTGCTCTATGAAAAGACCCTGACCTTCTACAACGAGCTGGCGCTGTATATTGCCGCCGGCGAGGCCAAGCTGGCCGAGGTGGACGGGACCCAGATCCCGGCCAAGGAGGTCGAGGTCGCGGCGGCGCCCGAGGCCGATCAGGTGATGAAGGCGCAGGAGTTGCGCGATCTTCGCGCGGCGCGGGACGATCTGGAGCGGCGGGTGCATGACCTGCGGCTGACCCGGCAGGTGACGATGCAGTCGCTGCCCTCGATCCGGCTGGTGCAGGAGAACGACAAGTCGCTGGTCACCAAGATCAACTCGACCCTCGTGAACACGGTCCCGCTGTGGGAGACGCAGCTGGCGCAGGCGGTGACGATCCAGCGGTCGAAGGAAGCGGCCGAGGCGGTCAGGGATGCCAACGACCTGACGAATGAACTGCTGAAGGCCAATGCAGAGAACCTGCAGACCGCCAACAAGGTGGTGCGCGAGGAAATGGAGCGCGGGGTCTTCGACATCGAGACGATCAAGCATGCCAATGCCACGCTGATCGCCACGATCAACGAAAGCCTTGCCATCGCTGACGAGGGAAAGGCCCGCCGCGCGGCGGCCGAGGCGGAACTGGTGAAGATGGAAGCGGAACTGCGCGACACCCTGGCCGCGGCCAAGGCGCGGCAGCAGGCCCCAGCGGCGAAGGGCTGACGTGGCGTCCTTCTCTCTCATCCGCGGCCTGACCGCGGGGACAGCCGTCCTCGCGCTGGTCGCCTGCATGCCTGCGGCGAGGGTTCCGGTTCCGGCGGCACCGCCGGCGGCCCCGGCCGCCCCTGCCCCGCCGACGCCGAAAAGCGCGGCGGCCAGGGCCTATTATGCGCAGGTGCAGCAGATGCTGCTGGCCCAGGGCCTGCTGCGGTCGGATTCAGGGTCGGAAATTCCGTTCACCGACCGGATGCTGGCCGAGAACTTCCTGCGCATCGCCCTTTTCGACGAATACCGCCGCTCAAGCGGCGGCTTCGTCCGGCAGGAGACCTCGAGCATCCTGCGCCGCTGGGAGGTCCCGGTTCGCATCTCGGTCCGATTCGGCGCCTCGGTCCCACCGGACCGCCAGGCCACCGACCGCGCCCGGATCGCCAGCTTCGCGGGCCGATTGGCCGCCATCACCGGCCATCCGATCAGCATGGACGACAGCAACCCAAATTTCTTCATCCATGTCGTGTCCGAGGATGAGCGCGAGGCGCTGGGGCCAACGGTGCGGTCGGTGCTGCCGAACCTGTCACCGGGGGATGTGGCGGGCATCACCAACATGCCGCGGTCGACCTATTGCCTGGTCTATGCGCTGTCCGCGGGGAACTCCGGTTCCTATTCCCGTGCCTTCGCGGTGATCCGGGCGGAACACCCGGACCTGCTGCGCCTTTCCTGCGTGCATGAGGAACTGACGCAGGGCATGGGCCTGCCGAACGACAGCCCCCGGGCGCGGCCGTCGATCTTCAACGATGACGAGGAATTCGCGCTGCTGACCGACCATGACGAGCTGCTCTTGCGGATGCTGTACAGCCGCGAGCTGCGCCCCGGCATGACGCCCGAGGAAGCACGTCCCATCGTCTTCGACCTTGCGCGCCGCCTGACGGGCGGTGAAAGTTGACCCAGAACCGGAGGGTGCCATGGTCTTCGATTTCCTGAAGGGCGAATTCATCGACGTCATCTCGTGGCTGGACGACACGCGGGACACGATGGTCTGGCGGTTCGACCGGCACGGGCAGGCGATCAAGTATGGCGCCAAGCTGACGGTGCGCGAAGGCCAGGCGGCGGTCTTCATCCATGAGGGACAGCTGGCCGACGTGTTCGGCCCCGGCCTTTACATGCTGGAAACCAACAACCTGCCCATCCTGACCACGCTGCAGCACTGGGACCACGGCTTTCAAAGCCCGTTCAAGTCCGAGGTCTATTTCGTAAACACCACCCGGTTCAACGATCAGAAATGGGGCACCAAGAACCCGATCATGGCGCGCGACCCGGAATTCGGCCCGGTCCGCCTGCGCGCCTTCGGGACCTATTCGATGCGGGTGACCGACCCCGGCAAGTTCATGACCGAGATCGTGGGCACGGATGGCGAGTTCACGTCGGACGAGATCAGCTTCCAGATCCGCAACATCATCGTGCAGGAAGCCAGCCAGGTCCTGGCCAAGTCGGGGATCCCGGTACTGGACATGGCGGGGAATCTGGCCGACCTGGGCAAGCTGATCGCCAATGCGATCGCGCCCAAGGTGGCGGAATACGGGCTGTCGATCCCGGAATTCTACATTGAAAACATCAGCCTGCCGGAAGAGGTCGAGAAGGCGCTGGACAAGCGCACCTCGATGGGCGTGGTGGGGGACCTCAACCGCTACATGCAGTACAACGCGGCTGAAAGCCTGTCGCAGCCCGGCAGTGCGATGGGCTCGGCCATGGGCGCAGGCATGGGGATGGGGATGGGTGCAAGCATGGCGCAGAACATGGGGCCCTGGGGGGCACAGCCCAGCGTGACTGCCGCGCCGCCACCGCTCCCTCCGCCGCCTCCGGCCGCGAAGGTCTGGCATCTGGCGGCGGATGGGGCGACATCGGGTCCGTTCGGGGACGCGGAGCTGGCGAAGGCCGTGACCGAGGGGCGGCTGACCCGCGCGACGATGGTCTGGACCCCCGGCCAGGACGGCTGGAAGATGGCGGCCGAGACGGAACTCGCGCGGCTGCTGGACCAGGTGCCCCCGCCGCCGCCGAAACCCTGAGATGCCGCAGGACGAATACCGCTGGCCCTGCGAACAATGCGGGGCGCAACTGCGCTTCGCACCGGGCCAGACGCGGCTGGTCTGCGACCATTGCGGCCATGTCCAGGAGATCCCCGCGGCGGCCGCTCCTTCCCGCGCGAAGGCGTTGCAGGAGCTGGACCTGGAGCGGGGTCTGCGCGACGATCTGGCCGACCGCGACATGGTCGAGCTGCGGACGACGACCTGCCCCAACTGCGGCGCCCTGGTCGAGATCACGGGGGCGACCCATGCCACGGAATGTCCGTTCTGCGCCACTCCGGTCGTGCTGGACACCGGCACGACGCGGCACATCAAGCCCCAGGCGCTGATCCCCTTTGCCCTGACCGAGGCCGAGGCGCGCAAGGCGATGACGCAGTGGCTGGGCAGCCTCTGGTTCGCGCCGAATACGCTTTTGGAATATGCTCGCAAGGGCCGGGCGATGAACGGGGTCTATGTCCCGTTCTGGACCTTCGACGCCGACACTGCCAGCCGCTATACCGGCCAGCGCGGCGAGTATTACTATGAGACCCGGACCGTCCATGTCCGCGTCAACGGCAAGATGCAGGCGCGACAGGAGAGGGTGCGGCACACGCGCTGGTATCCGGCCTCGGGCCATGTGAGCCGCGATTTCGACGACGTGCTGGTCATGGCCTCGCACAGCCTGCCGGCGCGGCTGGGGAATGAGCTGACGCCCTGGGACCTTGGCGCGCTGGTGCCCTATGGGCCGGAGTACCTGGCCGGGTTCCAGGCCGAAGGCTATACGGTCGGCCTTGCCGATGGCCACCAGGCCGCCCGGGCCCGGATGGAGGCGGTGATCCTGCAGGACGTGCGCCGCGACATCGGCGGGGACGAGCAGCGGGTGGACGATGTCGACACGCGCTGGTCGCAGGAGACGTTCAAGCACATCCTCCTGCCGGTGTGGATGGCCGCCTACAAGTACAACGGCAAGAGCTATCGCTTCCTGGTCAACGGCCAGACCGGCGAGGTGCAGGGCGAGCGGCCCTGGTCGATCTGGAAGATCGCCTTCGCGGTGCTGGTAGTGGGCCTGCTGGCGCTGGGGGCCTATTACCTGTCCGAAGGTCAGGGGGACATAAGCCTGCCCGAATGGATGGACTAGTCCTTGCCGCGCCGGAAGAACAGCATCCAGCCCGCATAGGCCCCTGCGCCCAGGAACAGGATCGCCCACATCGGCTGGCCGGTCCAGAACAACTCGACCAGCCCCCAGGCGATGGGGAGGAGGACCGTGAGCCAGCGCACCCAGGCCTTGGCGAAGAAGGGGTCGTCGGGGTCAAGAAACTTCATCGCGCGGCGCCCGTGTTGTGGCATGATGATTGGCAAGGAAGGGAGGCCGACATGCCCCAGATTGTCAAGGATTTCCAAGGACAAACCGTCATCACCACCTTCGAGACCACGCCCGCGATGGCCTTCGACCTGATCGAGGCGCTCGAGGATGCCTATGCCGCCTGCATCAGCCGCCAGCCCGGCTTCATCGCGGCGGGCCTGCACATGAATGACGCACGGACGCGGGTTTGCAACTACAGCCAGTGGCGGTCGCGCGAGGACTACCAGGCCATGCTGCGCACGCCCGAGATGCGCGAGAGGAACCGCCGGATCAACGAGTTGTGCCGGGGCTTCGAGCCGGTGATGTACGAGGTGACGGGGGTTTTCTGAACGGGCTGCAAGGACCTGGGAACGCTGGGTTAATCCCGGAGATTTCGGACAGGTTAACGGTATGGCATGCGTCTGGCATGCGTCTGGCATCCGTACAGACGCGGGGAAGGCGTTCGTCGCGTTAACCATGTGACACGAATCGCGGGCCCGGGCGCCGGTCAGGCCGAGGGCACGACGCCACAGGCGCGGAACGCCTCGACCGCCGGACGCGCGCCGCCGAGGTCGAACGGCACCAGGGTGTCGCCCGCCACGGCCGTGGCAGTGCCGTTCAGGGCAAGACCGTCAAGGACGTTGCCAAAGCCGGCATCGGTGACGGTCAGCGTCCGACCGTCAGCGGACAACTGGTGGCGGCTGGTCCCGATGGACAACGCGGCGGGCCCGTCGAAACGGAGGCCGAAGGTTTCCGTCGCAGGCCAGGGCTTAGGGCGGGTCAGCGTGATCGCATAGGGCTGGGGCAAAGCGGGGTCGTAGGTGACGCGGATCGAGAGGTCGGGTGTGTCGTGGAACAGGGGGCAGACGGGCGTGGGGGTGAAGTCCCAGGCCTGCGCGGGGGTGGCGAGAAGAAGGAGGGCGAGAAGGGCGCGCATGGAGAGGAGTTGGCACTGAGGGCGGGGGCGTCAAGGCGGGAGCGTGTCGGAGGGAATGGCACCCCACCCCACGAGAGGGAGAGAGGCGCGGGGTGATGGAATTGGGGAGAGTCGGGCTGAAGCCCGACCTACAATGCTGCGCAAGGTGCAAAGCTGACCGCGCCTAGCACGCGGGGATGAGACAGATCAGGAGACGCTCCAGTGGTCCATTTCCCCGCCGAATACCCGAGCTCGCCTGCGAGGGTCGGGAGGTCGGACGCGGTCAGATTTGCTTTGGG
>JBKHWC010000030.1:0-26734 GCA_046569765.1 Alphaproteobacteria bacterium
GGCACGATGCAGGCAGGGCGACTGGGGTAACGATCACCGCCCGGCCGATCAGGGTCAACTGGCCGGGTTTCTCGCCGATCACGGCCCAGACGCGGAGAAAACCAGGGAGGACCTGCAGGGCGAGGAATCGCCCAGGATTGATCCTAGCCCCACGCAGGGGGCATGTTGCTCTGGCCGGTAGCGCGCAGGGGGCGGGTCAGGAAGCGACCGCTTCCGGCGGCCATGCCCCTTCATGTTCCACGATCTGCCGCCGCTTCGCAGTGCCGGACTTCACGCGGTTTTTCCTGCTTTCTTGATCAGGAAGCGAGCACTATAACCGATCGTTCCGTTCTTCATGGTTCGCACTGGCGTATTACCCATCCGTCGCTCAGGCTCCAGATTTCGGAATACGACCTGTGACCAGCCGCGTTCAAACGGTGAAGAGGCAATGCAGAGCAGCATCAAAGAGCCCAGCGACTATCGTGGCGATCAGTCCCACCAGCCCTGGCGGTTGAGTGTCGCCCCCATGATGGACTGGACAGACCGGCATTGCCGCGTCTTCCACCGCCAGATGACCCGGCGTGCGATGCTGTATACCGAGATGGTGACGGCCCCCGCCATCGTGCATGGGCCGAAGGCGCGGCTTCTGGATTATTCGGACTGCGAGCATCCGGTGGCGCTGCAACTCGGCGGCTCGGACCCGGGCGAGCTGGCCGAGGCCACGCGGATCGCGCAGGGCTGGGGTTATGACGAGATCAACCTGAATTGCGGCTGTCCCTCGGACCGGGTTCAGTCGGGTTGTTTCGGCGCGGTGCTGATGGAGCGGCCTGCCTTGGTCGCCGATTGCGTGCGGGCGATGATGGGCGAGACCGACGTGCCGGTCACGGTGAAATGCCGGATCGGCGTGGACGAGCAGGAGCCCGAGACGATCCTGCCGCAGTTCATCGAGACCATCGCCGGGGCAGGGGTGCGGCATGTGATCATCCACGCCCGCAAGGCATGGTTGCAGGGGCTTAGCCCCAAGGAAAACCGCGAGATTCCGCCGCTTGACCATGATCTGGTCATCCGCATGAAGCAGCGGTTTCCCGAACTGACGATCTGCATCAATGGCGGGGTTACCAACCTGGACCAGGCGCGCGGGTTCCTGGAGGCGGGGCTCGATGGGGTGATGATCGGCCGGGCGGCCTATCACGATCCGGCCCATACGCTGATCGGCGCGGATGCGCTGTGGGGCGAGGACCACGCGCCGGGTCCCGTCGCGGTGGTCGAGGCGATGCGGCCCTATATCGCCGACCACCTGGCCCAGGGCGGCCGGTTGCACCAGATCACCCGGCACATGCTGGGCCTCTTTCTCGGCCGGCCCGGCGCGAGGGGCTGGCGGCGGGTCCTGTCGGAACGCGCCACGCGCGAGGGGGCGGGGCTCGAGGTGCTGGACGCCGCCCTGGCCGAGCTTCAGGCCAGCGCCGCAGCCTGACGCGACCGCACCAGCCGCGACAGGGCCAGGACCAGCACGCCGCACAGCGCGATGGCCCCCAGCATCGGCGTCGCTGTGCCGTCGAAGAACGGACCCACGGCGGCGACCATCGCTCCTCCTGCCAGCATCTGCAGCGTGCCGCCAAGCGAGGAGGCCAGGCCGGCGATGTCGCCATGTTCGTCCAGCGCCATGACCATCGCCGTCGGGATGATCAGGCCAAGACAGGCATTGGCCAGGAACAGCCCCGCCATGCAAAGCCACAGACCCACGACCCCTGCCAGCGCCAGGACGAAAAGCGTCACGGTGAAGAATGCGAAGCCGGCCGAGGCCAGCGCCATGACCCTCGCCGCGCCATGGCGCAGGCCAAGCGGCCCTGCCATCTGCGAGGCCGAGAAGAAGCCGATCGCATTGACCGCAAAGGCGATGGAAAAGCCGACAGGCGACAGGCCGAAGGCCCCGGTATAGACGAAGCTCGCGCTCGCGATGAAGACGAAGAAGCTCGCCGTGCCGAAGCCGCCAAGGAAGGTCAGGCCCAAGAACAGCGGGTCGGTCAGCAACACTGCCGCCCCCCGACGCATTGCGCGCGCGTTCAGGGGCTGGCGGTCTGCCGGTGCCAGCGTTTCGGGCTGGAAGAGCGCGAGGATCGCCAGACTTGCGACCGCCGCGATCACGAGCGCGCCGAAGATCGCGCGCCAGTCCCAGACCGCGATCAACCCCGAGCCCACCAGCGGCGCCAGCATGGGCGAGACCGAGATGACCATCATCACCGCCGCCATCAGCCGCGTCGCCTGCGGCCCCGTGTAAAGGTCACGGATGATCGCGCGCGGCACAACCATCAGCGCGGCCCCGCCAAGGCCCTGGATCGCCCGGCCGACCAGAAGCCACTCCACCGTCGGGGCATAGGTGCAGAAGACCGAGCCGATCAGGAAGACCACGATCCCGGCGTAAAGCGGCGGCTTCCTGCCCGAGCCGTCGGCCCAGGGGCCATAGATCAGCTGCGCCAGGCCGAAGGCGATGAAATAGGCGATGATCGAGCCCTGCATCGCCTGAACGGTCGTGTCGAGGTCCTTGGCGATGGTGGGCATCGCGGGCAGGTACATGTCGATGGCAAAAGGGCCGACGCAGGACAACAGGCCAAGCACCAGCGCGGGGCGGAGGAGGCGGTCGGACATCTGGATGCCTTTGGGAATGAAGGGGGCCGAAAACGCCTGGCTGACTCGAAACGGACGGGGGGCATACCATTCGGTATCCAGCTTGGCCAGAGCTTTGTGACTGGTCACCTGTCCAACACCGGGCTATGTCCGAAAGGCTTGATCGACAGGTGTGCCGAAATGCCCGAACTCTCCCTCCTTCTGCCGATGCTGGCCGCGCTTGTGGTGATCGGCGCCATTGCCGGCGTGATCGGCGGCCTTCTGGGCGTGGGCGGCGGGATCGTTCTTGTCCCGGCCTTCTTCTACGCTTTCGGTAGCCTTGGCTATGGGGGCGACCAGCTGATGCAGGTCTGCGTCGCGACCTCGATGGCGACGATCGTGATCACCTCGATCCGCTCGGTCTCGTCTCACAACAAGAAGGGCGCGGTGGACTGGGAGGTGCTGAAGGCCTGGGGGCCGACGCTGGTGATTGCGGCCGCGGTGGGGACCTTTGTCGCCAGCCGCGTGTCCTCGACGACGCTGCAGGCGGTGTTCGGCGGGCTTGCGGGACTGGCGGGCCTGTGGATGGCGTTCGGGCGGGACAACTGGCGGCTCGGGCAGGCGATGCCGGGACAGCCGGTCCGCAGCCTTCTGGCGGGGGCGGTGGCCTTCTTCTCGGCGATGATGGGGATCGGCGGGGGGACCTTCGGCGTGCCGCTGATGACGCTGTACGGGATGCCGATCCACCGGGCCGTTGCCACTGCGTCGGGCTTTGGCGTGCTGATCGCCGTGCCTGCGTTCCTGGGCTTCCTGTTCCTGCCGGTCGCTGATGCGCCGCCCTATTCGGTGGGGGCGGTGAACCTGCCGGCCTTCCTGGTGGTGATCGGGACGACGCTCTTGACCACGCCTTTGGGCGTGCGTCTGGCCCATGCGATGAACCCCAAGCCCCTGAAACGCGCCTTCGCCATCTTCCTGACGCTGGTCGCGCTGAACATGCTGCGCAAGGTCCTGGGATGGTAGAGCCCGGCTGGCGGCGGATCGGTCCGCATCCGGCCATCGCCGCCTGGGCCAGTGCCGCCCGCACCGTCGCGCGGGAGATCCTCGCCACCAGCTCCGAGCCCTGGCGCTGCGGTGGCACCTGGTTCGTCGGCGTCGATGCGCTGCCGAACGGCCCCGACGGCAGCCTCGGTGGCACGCCCTTCCCCTGGGAGGCCTTGCCGCTGCTCCCAGAACCGCTGCACAGGGCGCAGCTTTCGGTGATACGCCCGGGCTATCCGCAGCCCTCGCCCGAGGAAACCCCGGCCGCCTTCGCCTTTCGCCGCGACCGGGATGCCGCCCATCTGGACGGCCTTCTTCCCATCGGCCCGGACAAGCGCCGCATGGTCAAGGAACCCCATGCCTGGATTCTGGGCCTGCCGCTGAACCAGACCGAAGCCTCGCCCCTGACGGTATGGGAAGGCAGCCATGAGGTCCTGCGCGAGGCGCTGCTTGCCGCGTTGAAACCGCATTCGCCCGAAACCTGGGGCGAGATCGACCTCACCGACGCCTACCAACAGGCCCGGCGTGAGGTCTTCGCGGCCTGCCGACGGATCGAGCTGACGGCAAGACCGGGAGAAGCCACGCTTCTCCACCGGCTGACGCTGCATGGCGTCGCGGCGTGGAAACCGCAGGACGAGGCCCCGCCCGAAGGCCGGATGATCGCCTATCTTCGCCCGCAACTGACCAGCGTCCGAGACTGGCTGACCGCGCCGTGACGGTCTTGTGGCGCTAACCCTGCAGTGGTTCGGGGGCAGGGCGCCTTGCAGCCGCCTTGCTAGCGGTCCAGCCGGGCCTGCCGCCCGCCACGGCGCCTGGTCAGCCGCGGGGCGCGGGTGGGCAGGTCCTCCATCACGGCGGCGCGTTCTTCATGCGTCATCCGCGACCAGCGGCTGATCTCGTCGATGCTGCGGTAGCAGCCGACACAGATCCGCTCCTCGGGGTGCACGACGCACAGCTTCACGCAAGGCGAAGCGATCTCGTCGCGCTTCCAGACGTCGTCCTTCACCCCGTCATCCCCGCTCAAGATGCGCCATCCGGTCCAGCGCGCCTTGCAGGATATAGCCTGCCGCCACCTGATCGATCACCTCTTTCCGACGCTTTCGCGACGTATCCGCCTCAAGCAGTGCCCGTTCCGCCGCGACGGTGGAGAGCCGCTCGTCCCAATAGCAGATCGGCAGATCGGTCAGCTTTTCCAGATTCCGCGCGAAAGCCTGGGTTGCCTGAACCCGAGGGCCGATGCTGCCATCCATGTTCAGGGGCAGGCCAAGGACAATGCCGACCGCGCCGCGACCCTGCAGAAGCGTCAGCAGCTTGCCCGCGTCGATGGTGAATTTCTCGCGGCGGATCACCTCGATCGGGGTGGCCACCTGGCGGCGCAGGTCGGAAAGCGCGACGCCGATGGTCTTGTCGCCCAGGTCCAGGCCCGCGATGGCGCGGTCGGGGGGCAGGGCGGCGGCGAAATCCTCGACCGTGGCGCAGATCACGGGTCCAGCCCCGTCTCCACCGCCGCAAGCCGGAGGAAGGACAACTCGGCCGGACGCCCCTCGAACCGGACCTTGGCCTCGTCATAGATCTTCTGCGCCTCGGGCAGGCGTTCCAGCACCGCAAGCGAGCGGATCAGGCGGTCCCAGTCCTCGACGCTGCCGCCCTCGGTCGCCAGACGGTCCGAAAGCTGGGCGACCATGCCCTCAATCATCGCCTGACGTTCCTCGGGGGTCATTTCGGCCGCGGCCGCCATGTCGCCCGCCGTGGGCCCGCGCTGGCTGGGCAGGGTGTAGTTGACCCCGGCGCGCCAGGCGACCTCTTCGATCTGGGCGCGGAGGGGTTCGACCCACGAGCCGTCCTGCGGCCCGTTTTCCAGCAGGTCGCGCCAGAGTGTGAAGCCGCGGTCGTAGCGGCCGCCCTGCACGAACATAAGCCCGGCATAATAGCGCGCCAGCCCGTCGGTCGGGTCCAGAGCCAGCGCCTTCTGCAACTCCCCCTCGGCCTCGGGCGAGACGTAGCCGCCCGCCGCGGCGATCAGGATCTCGGCCAGGGCGGCATGGTCCGCCGCCGTCGCCTGCGCCCCTTTCAGCTCGATCAACCGGCGCTGCGCCGCCTCGCCCGCCGCGAAATTGCCAAGCGCGGCCTCATTGCGGGCCAGCAGTTCCAGCCCGCGCAACTCGGTCGGGCGTTCGGCGACCGCGGTGCGCAGCGCCTCCATCAGGCGAAGGAATTCGGGGTCTGCCTCGGCCGGGGGCATCTGGGCCGCGACGGCCACGGCTTCGGCCTGGCTGGGACGGGTCGCCATGCGTTCGTCGGCGGCGGCAAGGCGCCGCTCGATCGGCAGGTCGGGATAGCCGGGGGCGCCCAGATGCCAGTAGGCCGCGAGCGAACCGCCCAGAACCACCGCCGCGACCACGACCGCCACCGGTGCGACGGGCGCCTCGGAGGTCCGGCTGTCGCCATCGCGCTGGCGGTCGAGGTCGAGGACGCGGCGGCCGACTTCCGCGCGCAGACGCTCGGCTTCGTCGGTGCCGATGGTGCCGCGCGCAAGGTCGCGGGCGATCTCGGCCATCTGGTCCTTGTAGACGGCAAGGTCGGCCTCGGCCGCCGCTGCTTCGGCCCGGCCCCGCCGCAGCGCCTGGATCAGAAGGGCCGCCACCGCCACTGCCGCCAGCAGCGCCACCGCCCAGAAGTCCCAATCCGCCATTGCCGCCGCCCGCGATACCTCGTCGGGTCCGATGTAATCCTTCGCGCGCGACCCCGAAAGGGGCAATCGGCCGCAGGCCCCGCCGCGCCGGGGGCAGCGTCGCGAATGTCGCAAATTTCCCGATTGTGCCGCGAATGTCGGCGGCTATAACCCGCAACCGATCATAGAGAAAGCAGACGGACGCGAGGTCCGGTCTTCCAGACGAGGCTCCGATGAAGCGCTATTCGGTCTTTGCCATCGCCCGCGAGGCAGCCCGCTACCACATGGGATGGGAGCGCGCCTGGGCCTCGCCCGAACCCAAGGCGTCCTATGACGCGATCATCGTGGGGGCAGGGGGCCACGGCCTGGCCACCGCCTATTACCTGGGCAAGAACTTCGGGATCACCAATGTCGCGGTGATCGAGAAGGGCTGGCTTGGCGGCGGCAACACCGGGCGGAACACCACGATCATCCGGTCGAACTACCTGCAGGACCCCTCTGCCGCGATCTACGAGAAGGCCCGGAGCCTTTACGAAACCCTGAGCCAGGACCTGAACTACAACGTCATGTTCAGCCCGCGCGGCCTGCTGATGCTGGGTCAGACCCATCATGAGGTGCGCGGCTATCTGCGCACGGTCCATGCGAACGCGCTGCAGGGCGTGCAGACCGAATGGATCAGCCCCCAACGGGTGAAGGAGCTGGTCCCGATCATCAACATCGACGGGCCGCGTTATCCGATCCTGGGGGCGCTTTATCAGGCGCGCGGCGGCACGGCGCGGCATGATGCGGTGGCCTGGGGCTATGCCCGCGCCTGTTCGGCGATGGGGATGCACATCATCCAGAACTGCGAAGTCAAAGGCGTCCGGTCGGAGAACGGCAACGTGACCGGCATCGACACGACCAAGGGCTTCATCGGCTGCAAGAAGCTGGGCATGGTGGTCGCCGGCCATTCCGGCCAGCTGGCCGAGATGGCGGGCTTCCGCCTTCCGATCGAGGCGGTGGCGCTCCAGGCCCTCGTGTCCGAACCGATCAAGCCCTGCATGGATGTGGTCGTCATGGCCAACACCGTCCACGGCTACATGTCGCAATCCGACAAGGGCGAGATGGTGATCGGCGGTGGCACCGACGGGTTCAACAACTATACCCAGCGCGGCAGCTTCCATCATATCGAGGAAACCCTCCGCGCCCTGGTCGAAACCTTCCCGATCATCAGCCGCCTGAAGATGCTGCGCCAGTGGGGCGGGATTGTCGACATGACCGGCGACCGTTCGCCGCTGATCTCCAAGACGCCGCTGGGAAATTGCTTCATCAACTGCGGCTGGGGTACCGGCGGGTTCAAGGCGATCCCCGGCTCGGGCTGGGCGATGGCGGAACTGATGGCCAAGGGCGAGCCCGGTCCGCTGGCGGCCGAATTCAGCATGTGGCGCTTCAAGGAAGGCCAGTTCATCGACGAAAGCGTCGCCGCGGGGGTGGCGCACTGATGGCCGCTCTGCGGCGCCTTTCTGCCGACGCGCCGCAGCGCCGGAACCCCCGCGCGGGGGGCCGAGTTTCCATGCCAGTTCATCACTGCATGGAGAGTTTCCAATGGCTGACCAGGACAACTACAAGACCTATGTCCGCGAAACCCGCACGACCGAATCTTCCGGCGCCAGCATGGCTCTCATCGTCGGCGGGCTTGTCGTCGCGGTGGGCTTCATCCTGTGGCTGGTGTTCGGCGGACCGGGCCCCGTGGCCACCACGCCGGCCGACAACGACACCAATGTCACGATCGAACCGCCGGCCGCTCCGGTCGACAATTCGACCAACCTCACCATCGAGCCCGCGCCCGATGCGGCAGCCCCGGCTGAACCTGTCGCCCCGGCTGGCGAGGCCGAGCCCGTGGCTCCGGCCAACCCCTGACCTTTTCGGCGGGCGCCCTGACGCGCCCGCCGTTCAAACCCTCGGGGGCTGAGACATGGTCCGCCCCCTTGGTGACTTTGCGATGCGGCGCCCGTACCGTCTGGACGGGCCGATCCTGTCGATGATCCTCAACGCTGCGCATGACCGCCACAAGGGCCGCGTCTTCGTCGTCGAGGTCGGCTCGGGCACGGGCGAGGGCGCACCTGATCTCCTGGGCCGCTTCCGCAATGACGGCTGGTCGGGTCTGCTGATCGAACCCCATCCCGCCCAGTTCGCCGCGCTTGAGGCGCTGCATGCCGCAAGCGATCGCGTGGCGGTGCTGAACCTGGGCATTTCCGACATCGCGGCGAACCTTCCGTTGCATTTCCTGAAGCCCGAGGCGCTGGAGCGTAATCCGAAACTCGCGCGGCACCGGGCGTCGATCGTCCGCGACCGCATCCTCGTGCGCGGCGCGACCGAGGCTGATCTGGACAGCGTCGAAGTTCCCTTCATCCGCCTGGACGCGGTCCTGCGTGAGCTTGGGATCAAGACGGCACATGTCCTGGTGATCAACGCCGGTGGGCATGAGGAACAGGTCCTGCGCAGCCTTGACCTGGGCGCGGCCAAACCCTCGGTGGTGCTGGTCCGCTCGATTGCCGCCACGCCTGCGGACGATGCGCTGGTTGACATCCTGCTGGCGGCCGGGCTGACCCCGTACCGCGTCGGCGCCTGGCTGGCCGGGCTGGCCCCGGGCCTCTGCGTCCCACTGGACGAGCTTCTTACCTTCTTCCACCGCGGCATCGGCCAGACCGAGGTCGAGGAATGACCCCCCTGCATCACCCGGAAGGACCGCCATGCTGATCCTTGAATGTCCCTATTGCGGCGTGAAGGCCGAAGAGACCGAGCTCTCGCCCGGCTACGAGGCGCATCTGAAACGCTTCGGCCCCGGTTCCTCGGCCGAGGAATTCGAAGCCTACATGTTCGCACGCAAGAACCCCAAGGGCGTCCATTTCGAACGCTGGCGGCACACTTATGGCTGCGGCAAGTGGTTCCTTGCCGCCCGCTGCACCGCCACGTTGGAGGTGTTCGGGACCTACCCCGCGCAGGTCTCCGAACCCCCCGCCGACATCATCGCGAAGATCCAGGCCCGCCGGCCTGACTGGAAGGGCTACAAATGAGCACGCGTCTCGCCAGGGGCGGTCGGTTGATCAACCGGACCCAGCCCATCGAATTCTCCTTCAATGGCAAGCGCTTCAAGGGTTTCCAGGGGGACACGCTGGCCGCGGGTCTGCTGGCCAATGACCAGGTGCTGGTCGGCCGCAGCTTCAAGTACCACCGCCCGCGCGGCATCGTGGCCTCTGGGCCGGAAGAGCCGAACGCGCTGGTCAACCTGGGCTCTGGCGGTCGCCTGGAGCCGAACCAGCGCACCACCACGACCGAACTGTTCGACGGTCTGGAGTGCACGTCTCAGAACCATTGGCCCTCGCTCGATTTCGACGTGGGTGTGGTGAACAACTATGCCTCGCGCTTCATGCCCGCGGGCTTCTACTACAAGACCTTCATCCACCCGCGCCCGGCGTGGAAGCACCTGTTCGAGCCCTTCATCCGCCGCGCCGCAGGTCTGGGCAAGGCCCCGACCGAGGGCGATGCCGACCGCTATGAACAGGCCTATGCCTTCTGCGACGTGCTGGTGATCGGGGCAGGGATCGCGGGCCTGAAGGCCGCCAAGGCCGCCGCAGATGCGGGCAGCCGCGTGATCCTGCTGGAGCAGGCCCCGGTGATCGGCGGCCGCGCCCCGGTGGACCAGACCGAGGTCGACGGCCAGCCGGTCGAGGCCTGGATTTCCGCGATGGAATCCGACCTCGCCGCCCGCGACAACGTGACGATCCGCACCCGCACCTGCGGCTTCGGCGTCTATGACCACGGCTATGTCCTGGCGGACGAACGTGTCGCCGACCACACCCCCGGCGACGGCCGCCCGAAGCACCGCCTCTGGCGCATCCGCACGGGCAAGATCGTCACCGCCACCGGCGCCATCGAACGCCCGCTGTCCTTCGCGGGCAACGACATCCCCGGCGTCATGCTGGCCTCGGCCGTGCGCGACTATGTCGTGAACTACGCCGTCTCGCCCGGTGACCGCACCGTCGTCGTCACCAACAACGACAGCGCCTACCAGACCGCGCTGGCGCTGAAGGCCGCGGGCCTTGACGTGCCCGCCATCCTCGACGCCCGCGACAGCGCGACGGGCCCGCTGCCCGAGGCCGCCCGCGCCGCCGGCATCCGCGTCCTGACTGGCAAGGCCATCGCCAAGGTCAAGGGCGGCAAGCGCGTCACCGGCGTTGCCGTCTGCGCCCAGGCTGGCGAAGGCTCGGTGCAAGAGGAGATTTCCTGCGAGGCCGTCGCCATGTCCGGCGGCTGGTCGCCCGTCGTTCACCTGTGGAGCCATTGCGGCGGCAAGTTGATCTGGGACGAGACCATCTCGGCCTTCATCCCCGACCCCAAGCGTCCGCCCTTGAACCACGACGGCAGCGCGATGGTGGAAGTCGTGGGCTCCGCCGCTGGCGACCTCGACCTGACCGGCGCACCGAAAGCCATCCCGCCCGTCTGGGTCATGCCGCAAGGCGCGCCGATCCAGCTGCGCAGCAAGATGTGGCTCGACTACCAGAACGACGTGAAGGTCTCCGACGTTCAGCTGGCGTCGCGTGAAGGTTACGTCTCGGTCGAACACACCAAGCGCTACACCACGCTTGGCATGGCGACCGACCAGGGGAAACTGTCCAACATCAACGGCCTGGCGATCCTGGCCGATAGCCTTGGCGCAGAGATCCCCCAGGTCGGCACCACCACCTTCCGCCCGCCCTACACGCCCGTCACCATCGGCGCGCTGGCCGGGGAATCGCGGGGCGAAATCTTCCAGCCCCTGCGGAAGACCCCGATGCACGCCCAGCACGAAGCCGCCGGGGCCTATTTCGAACCCGTCGGCCTCTGGCGCCGCCCCTACTGCTTCCCGCGGGCAGGGGAGACGCATGAGCAGGCCGTCCACCGCGAGGTGCTGAACACCCGCCAGAACCTCGGCCTCCTCGACGCCTCGACCCTCGGCAAGATCATCGTCAAGGGCCCCGATGCGGGCAAGTTCCTCGACATGCTCTACACCGGCGTCATGTCCACGCTGCCCATCGGCAAATGCCGCTACGGGTTGATGTGCAACGAACAGGGGTTCCTCTCCGATGACGGCGTCGTCGCCCGGATCGACGAGGACACCTGGCTTTGCCACACCACCTCGGGCGGGGCCGACCGGATCCATGCCTGGATGGAAGACTGGCTCCAGTGCGAATGGTGGGACTGGAAGGTCTACACCGCCAATGTCACGGAACAATACGCGCAAGTGGCCGTCGTCGGCCCCAACGCCCGGAAACTCCTGCAAGTCCTTGGCGGGATGGACGTCTCCAAGGAAGCGCTGCCCTTCATGCAATGGGCCGACGGCACGCTTGCGGGCTTCCCGGTCCGGGTCTACCGGATCAGCTTCTCGGGTGAGCTTTCCTACGAAATCGCCGTCCCCGCCAGCCACGGCGCGGCCTTCTGGGAAGCGTGCACGAAGGCGGGACAGGCCCTTGGCGCGATGCCCTACGGCACGGAATGCCTCCACATCATGCGGGCCGAAAAGGGCTTCATCATGATCGGGGACGAAACCGACGGGACCGTCATCCCGCAGGACCTGGGCCTTGACTGGGCGATCTCGAAGAAGAAGGCGGACTACCTCGGCAAGCGCGGGCAGGAACGCACCTATCTTGCCAGCCCCGACCGCTGGAAACTGGTGGGCTTCGACACGCTTGACGGCTCGGTCATCCCGGACGGCGCCTACATCATCGCCGACGGCGTGAACGGCAACGGCCAGCGCAACGTGCAGGGCCGCGTGACGTCCACCTACTACTCGCCCACCCTCAAGCGCGGCATCGCGATGGGGCTTCTGAAGCACGGCCCCTCCCGCATGGGCGAGATCGTGGAGTTCAACACCGCCGCCGGCGGCACCGTGAAGGCCCGCGTCCGCGACACGGTGTTCTTCGACAAGGATGGGGAGAAGCAGAATGTCTAACCCGGTTTCGGCGCTGAACGGCGCCAGCTTCCAGGGCTTCGCTTCGATCCGAGAGATCGGACCCCTCGGCATGATCACGCTCCGCGCCAAGGGCGTGAAGGCGCTGGACAAGGCGGTGAAAGCCGTCACCGGCACCAAGCTGCCCGCGCAACGGCGGATCGAGGTCAACGGCGACCGCGCCTGCGGCTGGATGAGCCCGGACGAATACCTCCTGATCGTCCCCTATGCCGAGGTGCGCGACGCCCTCGCCTCGCTTGCCAAGTCGCTGGCGGGAGAGCATCACCTTGCCGTCGACGTCTCCGACGCCCGCGCGGTCTTCCGGGTGGAGGGCGACAAGGCCGACCAGGTCCTGGCCAAGCTCTCGCCGGTGGATTTTACCGCGCTGGAGCCGGGCGAGCTGCGCCGGACACGCGCGGCGCAGGTCGCGGCGGCAATGTGGGCGCAGGACGGCGGCTTCACGCTGGTCTGCTTCCGGTCGGTCGCGGGGTATGTGATGGGCCTGTTGACCCATTCCGCACAGCCGGGCAGCGAGCTGGCCTGATCCTTGGGCGCGGGCGCCGCTGCGGCGGCCCTCGCGCCCCGTATTCCAGGGAACCTGTTCCCGCCTTGGTCGTTTCCCCCTTGCCGGTTGCCCTTGACCTTCCCGCGCCGAGCCCTCTTATTCGTGCCAAGCAATCAACAGGAGCACGCCCATGGCTTTCACCCTTCCCGATCTTCCCTACGCCCACGACGCGCTCGCGCCCCTCGGCATGTCGAAGGAGACGCTGGAATATCACCATGACCTGCACCACAAGGCCTATGTCGACAACGGCAACAAGCTGATCGCCGGGACCGAGTGGGAATCGAAGTCGCTGGAAGAAATCGTGCGTGGCACCTACCAGGCCGGTGCGGTGGCGCAGAACGGGATCTTCAACAACGCCTCGCAGCACTGGAACCACAATCTCTTCTGGGAGATCATGGGCCCCGGTGAGGACAAGAAGATGCCGGGCGCGCTGGAAAAGGCGCTGATCGAGGCGTTCGGTTCGGTCCAGAAGTTCAAGGACGATTTCGCCGCTGCCGGCGCGGGCCAGTTCGGCTCGGGCTGGGCTTGGCTGGTGAAGGACAAGGACGGCAGCCTGAAGGTCACCAAGACCGAGAATGGCGTGAACCCGCTCTGCTTCGGCCAGACCGCGCTTCTGGGCTGCGACGTGTGGGAGCACAGCTATTACATCGACTTCCGCAACAAGCGCCCGGCCTATCTGACCAACTTCCTGGAAAAGCTGGTCAACTGGGAAGCTGTCGCCGCCCGCATGTAAGCGCGCGGTCAGGGATCAGGCGGCCCGTGGAGCGATCCGCGGGCCTTTCCTTTTTCGGCTAGCGGGGCAGGGCGCGGATCAGTGCGGCCTCCAGCGTGGGGACGTCCGGGACGGCCTGGAACAGGTCGCGCAGCGTGGGGGCGGCGAAACCCTCGGCGATCACATGGTCCAGCAGACGGATCAGCGGCTGCCAGTAGCCCGCCACGTCCACCAGCAGAAGCGGTTTCGCGTGCAGCCCGATCTGCGCCCAGGTCAGGACTTCGAAGAACTCGTCCAGGCTTCCCGCGCCGCCCGGCAGGACCACGACCGCGTCCGAGTTCATGAACATGACCTTCTTGCGTTCATGCATGTCCTCGGTCACGACGGTCTGCGCCATGTCGCGCGGGGCACGTTCGCGGCCCAGAAGGTGGACCGGGATCACCCCCAGCATCGCCGCGCCATCGGCCAACGCGGCCGAGGCGACCTCGCCCATGATGCCGATGTCCCCGGCGCCGAAGACCAGGCGCCAGTCGTTGCGGGCGATCATTGCCCCGGCCTCCCGCGCGGCGGCGGCATAATCGGGCCGCAAGCCGGGACGCGAGCCGCAGAAGACGCAGATCGAGGGCTTGGTCATGTCGGGGACCCGAAAACGGTTGCACTGGCTGCAGATATAGAGATTCCTGAGAGCAAGGGAAGGCGGCGCGGCCAGCGTCGGGGGGGGGATGCGGATGTCGGCATGGCAGGGGATGGCACCGGGGACCAGGGTTCTGATCCTTGCGGCGGCGGGACTGCTGTTGCTGGGGACGGGCTACCTGGGCTGGCAGGTGCTGCGTCTCGCGCCAACGCCCCAGCCCGCGGCCCCGGTCGCGGTGGCTGCCGATCCGACGCCCGCGCCCCAAGCGACGCCCGTCCCGCAGGCCCTGCCCAAGATCGACGTCTGGCGCGTGGCCCCGGACGGCGGCGCGGTGGTCTCGGGCCTGGCGGTGGCCGGGGCCAAGGTCGAGGTAATCGTGGACGGCCTGGCCATGGCTTCGGGCGAGGCCGGGGCCTCGGGCGAATTCGCGCTGGTCTTCACCCTGCCGCCGAACCCGCAGCCGAGCCTGCTTTGGGTCGCGATGACGCCCGCCGGGGCCGAGCCGGTGGCCTCGGCCGAAATGGTGGCGCTGGGGCCGATCGCCGGTCCCGCCGCGCCGCCCGAGCCCGCTCCTGCGCAACTGCCGGAACTGGCCGCCGACGAGCCCGCGCCTGCCGCACCGCCCGCACTGCTGTTGTCCGATGCCGGCGCCGTGGTCCTGCAAGAGCCGGCGGCCCCGCCCCGCATGCAGGACCATGTGATGATCGATACGATTACCTACACGCCAGAGGGCGAGGTGCAGGTGGGGGGGCGGGCCGGACCTGGACTGGCGCTGCGCCTTTACCTGGACAACCAGCTGAAGGCCGAGCTTGCGGCGGCCGAGACCGGCCTTTGGCTCACCGACCTGCCGGGCACCACGCCGGGCATCTATACGCTGCGGGTCGATCAGCTGGACGCGACGGGCAAAGTGACCTCGCGGTTCGAGACGCCCTTCAAGCGAGAGACGCTGGAGGCGCTGGCGGCTGCCACCGCCGCCCCGGCCGCCCCCGTGGCGCAGGACGTGCCGGATGCGCTGCCCGAACCGCCAGCGGTGGCCGAGGAGGAAGCGACCGCGCCTGCCGCTGCCGAACCTGCGGCGACCGCCACTCCGACCGAGCCGCCCGCTGTGACCGAACTGGCAGACGCCGCCCCCCCGGCGACCACTGCTCCGGCTCCGGTCACCGTCACCGTTCAGCCGGGCTTCACCCTCTGGGGAATCGCGCAAGAGCGGTACGGCGACGGGGTGCTGTATGTGCAGGTGTTCGAGGCCAACCGCGACAAGATCCGCGACCCCGATCTGATCTATCCCGGTCAGGTCTTGTCGGTCCCCGGCGCGGCATCAGCGCCCTGACGGTGGGCGCAGGCAGCCAGCACCTCGGGATGGTCGCAGCAGCAGTCGTTCAGCAGGTAGGATATCGTTCGGCCCAGCCCGGTCGTATCGACGCTGTAGATCACATTGCGCGCCGCCCGGCGCGAGCGGATCAGCCCCGCCTGCTCCAGCGCCGAAAGGTGGAAGGACAGGCGCGGCGCGGCAAGGCCCAATGTTTGCGCGATCTCGCCCGCCGCAAGCCCTTCATCCCCGCGCGGGACCAGAAGCCGGATCAGGTCCAGCCGCGTCTCGTGCGCGAGGGCCGAAAGGGTGGCTGCGAGGGCTTTACTTCGATCCATCATGCAACTATTCAAGAACGGTTGAAATAACCATAGCCCAACCGGACCCGCCCCGCAATGGGGCAGCAGGAAAGACGACCATGCGCCGCACCACCGCCAATGCCACCTCTGCCGACATGGGGTCCGCGCCTGCCTCGGGCTGGCACACCCTGCGCCGGGTTGCCCCCTATCTCTGGCCCGAAGGTCAGGCGTGGGTGAAGCGCCGCGTCATCGGCGCAATGTTCTTCCTGGTGCTGGCGAAACTCGTCTCGGTCTCGACGCCTTATGTCTATAAACTGGCGGTGGACAGCCTGGCGGGCGAGGAGCCGGAGACCGGGATGATCCTGGGCCTGGGGGCCGTGGGTCTGGTCGTGGCCTATGGCCTGTCGCGCCTTGGCGCCATCGTCTTCGGCGAACTGCGCGATGCGGTCTTCGTCCGCGTGGGCCAGCGGGCAATCCGCCGCCTCGCGATCGAGACCTTCACCCATATCCACCGCCTGAGCTTGCGCTACCACATCACCCGCAAGACCGGCGGCCTGTCCCGCATCATCGAGCGCGGGGTGAAGGGCGTCGACTTCCTGCTCCGCTTCATGCTTCTGTCGATCGGGCCGCTGATCCTGGAGCTGACCATGGTGGCGGGCATCTTCGCCTGGGTCTTCGGCTGGCAATATGCCGCCGTCGTGGTCATCACCATCGCGCTTTACGTCTGGTTCACCTTCAAGGTCACCGAATGGCGCGTGAAGCTGCGTCGGCAGATGAACGACCAGGATACGGATGCCAACCAGAAGGCCATCGACAGCCTGCTGAACTTCGAAACCGTCAAGTATTTCAACGCCGAAGCGCGTGAGGCCGAACGCTATGACGGCGCGATGCGGCAATACGAAAGCGCGGCCGTCAAGACAGGCCTGTCGCTTTCGTTCCTGAACGTGGGCCAGGCGGCTCTGATTACCACGGGCCTCGTCATCGTCATGGCGATGAGCGCGCTTGGCGTCCGCAATGGAACGTTGACCGTGGGCGATTTCGTCATGGTCAACGCCTACATGATCCAGATCACCATGCCCTTGAACTTCCTCGGCACCGTCTATCGCGAAATCCGGCAGGCGCTGGTCGACATGGGCGAGATGTTCGGCCTTCTCGGCCAGCCGGCCGAGGTCACCGACGCCCCTGACGCCCGCCCGCTGGACGTGCGCGGCGGCGAGATCCAGTTCGACAACGTCCGCTTCCGCTATGAGGCCGAGCGCGAGATCCTGAAGGGCATCAGCTTCCGCGTCGCCCCCGGCGAACGGGTTGCGCTGGTCGGGACCTCGGGATCCGGCAAGTCGACCATCGGGCGGCTTCTCTTCCGCTTCTACGACATCCAGGACGGCGCGATCCGCATCGACGGGCAGGACATCCGCCAGGTGACGCAGGACAGCCTGCACCAGGCCATCGGGGTCGTGCCGCAGGACACCGTGCTTTTCAACGACACGATCCTGTACAACATCGCCTATGGCCGCGCCGGGGCCAGCCGCGCGGAAATCGAGGCCGCCGCCAAGGCCGCGAAGATCCACGATTTCGTCCTGCGCCTGCCGCAGGGCTATGACACTGTGGTGGGCGAGCGCGGGCTGAAACTTTCAGGCGGCGAGAAGCAGCGCGTGGGCATCGCGCGGACCCTGCTGAAGAACCCGCCGATCCTGGTGCTGGACGAGGCGACCTCGGCGCTGGACACGCAGACCGAACGCTCGATCCAGGACAGCTTGCGCGAAATGGGCGAAGGGCGCAGCGTCATCACCATCGCGCACCGGCTTTCGACCATCGCAGATGCCGACCAGATCATCGTTCTGGAGGACGGCCGCATCCTGGAGCAGGGCCGGCATGAGGAGCTTCTGGCCCGGCGGGGTCGCTATGCCCAGATGTGGGAACGGCAGTCTGCCGAGGAAGCGGCGGAACCCGTAGCGGGCGAGGCCGCCTGACCGGCCTCGCGTGACGGGGTTTTTCCTTTGACCAGCCGGGTTTGCTTGCCCATTCTGCGGCCAGCACGATGGGGGCTGCCGATGCTGCGGCTTGTGGGTCTGGGTGTGATGCTCTGGCTGGGGCTGGTGACGGCGGCCCTGGCCGAACGCCGCGTGGCGCTGATCCTTGCGGTGGACGACTACCAGCAGGTCCGGCCGCTGACCAACCCTGCGAACGACGCCCGCGCGATGGAGGTCCTGCTGGAAAAGCTGGACTTCGAGGTCTTTGTCGAGACCAACCGCGACCTGCGGCGGATGCGCCGCGCGCTGGAGGATTTCCAGACCGATGCCTCCGGGGCCGATGTGGCGCTGCTGTTCTTCGCCGGGCATGGCGTGGCGATAGACGGGGTGAACTACCTTCTGCCGACGGACACGGATGCCTCCTCGCCTGACCGACTGGCCGCGACCGCGCTGCCCCTGGCCGAGGCGCAGGCTGCGTTGCAGGCGGTGGCGCCGGTGGCGATCATGCTTCTGGACGCCTGCCGCGACGATCCTTTCGCCGGGGGCGGGACCGAAGGGCGCGGCGCGGCGGCTCTGGAGGATGATCCTCCGGTCGTGGCTCGTGGCCAGCCCGCGCCGGGCCTGGGACGGATGGGGCGGGCCGATGGCGTCCTCTTCGCCTTCGCCGCCGCCCCGAACGAGACGGCGGCGGATGGCGAGGGTGAGAATTCCCCCTTCACGCAGGCCCTTGTCCGCCACCTGGGCACGGCGGGGGTGGAACTGCGGACCGCGCTGACGCTGGTGCAGCAGGACGTCTACGACCGCAGCCGGGGCAAGCAGCTGCCTTACATCGAAAGTGGCCTGCCGGAGCTCGTGTTCATCACCGGCCAGGGCGCCTTGCCGGAACGCGACCAGCTGCTGATCGCGATGGCCGACCTGACCCCCGACCTCCGCGCCGAGGTGGAGACGCTGGCGGCCGAGCGCAACCTGCCGCTCGCGCCGCTTTACGCCGCGCTTCTGTCCGCCGATCTGGACCTGCAGTCGCCCGACGAACGCGCGCGCCTTCTGCTTGAGGCCGCGCAGTCCTATGAACAGTTCCAGGCCGAGGTGCAGAAGTTCCGCTCCGACGACCCCCGCGTCGCGGCGCTGCGCGGCCAGGCAGAGGAACAGCTCAGCCTCGGTGCCTTCGACACCGCCCGCGCCCTTCTGACCGAAGCGGCGGAAATCGACGCGACCGCCCGCACCACGATCCGCGAGACCTACCTGTCGCGCACTCTGTCCGAGGCCGCGACCCATCTGCTGAACGCCAACGCCGCGCGGACCGACCTGCGCTATGACCTGGCGATTTCCGATCTTGGCAAGGCCGTGGTGCTTTATGCCGAAGTCGCGGATCAGGAGCTCGACCGCGAGACACAGTTCGACTACGTCTATGCGCTCGCAGATCTGGGCGATCTGCAGCTGGTGGCGGGCAATACGCAAGGCGCGCTGGAGGCCTTCACCCGGCGCAGCGACTATGTCCAGACGCAGGTCGAGGCCGACCCGACCGACGTGGATTGGGTGCGCGAGCTGATCTGGTCGCTCACCAGCGTCGGCAACGTCCTGCAACAGCAAGGCTTCCTGCGCGAGGCCGAGGCCGCCTATTCCAGCGCGCTGGAATTCTCGCAATGGCAGGCCGACCAGTTGCCGGATGACGTTGACCTGATGCGCGACCGCCAGGTGGCCCGCAACAAGGTTGGCGAGATCCGCTTCGCCCGCAACGATTTCTCCGGCGCGCTGGAGGCCCACCGCGAGGCCCTGGCCCTTGCCGAGGCGCTGCTCGCCATGATGCCCGAGAATGTGACCTACCGCCGCGACATATCCTTCACGCAGGAACGACTGGGCGACGTGCTGGTGGCGATGGGCGACAAGCAGGGGGCCCGCGCAGCCTTCCGCATCTCGCTCGAGATGACCGAGGCCTTGGTGGCCGAATTCCCCGGCGACGAGGAAATCCGGCGCGACCTCTCGGTCAGTTACGAACGCATCGGGGATACGCTGGTCGATGACGGCGATTATGACGCTGGCCTGGAGACCTATGCCAAGGCGCTGGCGATCCGCGAAGAGCTGGCCGCGCTTGACCCCGGCAACACGCTGCGCCAGCGCGACCTGTCGGTGACCTTCGAACGGGTCGGCGACATCAACAGCCTGCGGGGGGATCCGGACTCGGCCCTGCTGGCGCATCAGGCGGCGCTGGCCATCCGCGAACGGCTGGCGGCGCTGGACCCGACCAACATGCAATGGCAGCGGGACCTGTCGGTCAGCCATGAACGGGTCGGCGACCTTTACTCCGACCAGAACGATCTGGTGGCTGCGATGGCGGCGCAGGAACGCTCGCTGGGCCTGCGCCAGGGAATCGTGGCGTTGGACCCCGAGAACCTGGCGCGCCAGCGCGACCTGGGGATCGCGCTGGAAAAGATCGCCGACCTGCGCGAGGCGATGGGGGATCTGGATGGCGCGATGGCCGCGCAGGACGAAACCCTGCGCCTGCGCCAGGCGATGGTCGCGGCCGATCCGGGTGTCGTGCAGTATCAGCGCGACCTGGGCTTTTCGCTGCTGAAGGTTGGCGGGTTGTACCTTGCCCAGGGCGACCCGGCCGCGGCCGAGCCATTCCTTGCCGAAGCGGTCGCCTTGCGCCAAAGGCTTGCCGGGGCGGCACCCGACTCGGCTCAGGCGCTGTACGACCTGGCGGTGGCGGCGAACCTGCACGCCCAGACCCTTCTGGACCTGGGCCGAAACAGTGAGGCGCTGGTGGTCTCGCAGGCTGCCTTGGGAACGGCGGACCGGCTGCTGCAGCTTGCCCCCGACGTCTCGGACCATATCCACAATCGACTGGTGACGCTGAACCGGCTGGGCGATGCCGAACAGGCGCTGGGCGATGCGCGCGCGGCGGTCGGGACCTTCCGCGAGATGGTGCGGACGGGCAGCCGCCTGCTGGACATCGACGACCGCAATGTCGCCTGGGCCGGCGACCTTGCCGTGGCGCTGGAACGGCTTGGCACGGCGCAAGAGGCTGCGGCCGACCTGCCCGGCGCACTGAAAAGCCACCGCGAGAGCCTTGCCCTGCGCGAATGGCTGGTGGGTCAGGACGACGCGAACCCCGACTGGTACCGGAACCTCGCGATCAGCTACGAACGCGTGGCGACGGTCCTGGCCCAGACCGGCGACATGCAGACCGCCCTGTCGCATCAGGAGGCCAGCCTGGCGATGATGCGCGACCTTGCTGCTTCCTATCCTGACGACCTCTGGTACAAGCTCGACCTCGTCCGCGCGCTGGACCTGACGGCGGTGCTGCTTGAGGACCCCACAGCCGAAAACCGCGAGGCGCTGGCGATCCTGGAGGAGATGCAGGCGAACGGCACGCTGCCGCCGGGTTACGAGGACTGGATCGCCGGTTTCCGCCGCAACCTGGGTCTACCCACGGAATTCTGACCGGCGGCGCGGGCGGGGCAGGGCTTGGCAACCCTTGGTTTTTCCCTGTAAGACGGCAGGGACCAAAGTCGCAGGCAAGGGGCGGGGCGTGAGCAATCCGGACAGCTTCATCGAGGAAGTCACCGAAGAGGTCCGCCGCGACCGGCTGTTCGGCCTGTTCCGCAAATACGGCTGGATCGGTGTGCTTCTGGTCGCAGGCATCGTCGGCGGCGCGGCCTGGAACGAATGGTCCAAGGCGCGCGAGGCCGCACGGTCCCAGGCCTTCGGCGATGCGCTGATCGACGCACTGGATCAGGGTACGCCCGAGGAACGCCGTGCCGCGCTGGAGGCGATCCCGGTCGATGGCCAGCAGGGCGCCATCCTGCAGCTGATTCTGGCCTCGGACCCGCAGGCCGACCGGGCGACGACGCTGGCCGCGCTGGACCGGCTGGTCGCGGACGCGACGCTGCCGGTCAGCTACCGCGATCTCGCCACCCTGCGCCGCGTGACTGTCGCCGGGGCCGAGATGGCCTTGGCCGACCGCCGCACCGCCCTGCAGGGGATTGCCGTTCCCGGCCGACCCTATCGCACCCTGGCCGAGGAACAGCTTGCCTATCTTCTGATCGAGGAAGGCGAAGGCGAGTCCGCCATTGCCGCGCTGCAGGCTTTGATGCAGGACCAGGAAAGCTCGGGCGCGCTTCGGGCGCGGGCCGGGCAGGTGATCACGGCGCTGGGCGGCACGCTGCCCGAAGGCACCTCGGGCTAAGGGGCGGCAGGCGCAATGGACGGGAAGCAGCAGGTGGCTGGCATGACGATCAGGCTGATGACAGGCGCGGCCCTGCTGGCGCTGCTGGCGGCCTGCGGCCAGAAGGAAGTGATCCTGCAAGGCGAGCGCTTCCCGGTCCGTGCCGACCTTGACGCCTCGATCCCGGTCGAGGGCGAGCCTGCCCCGACCGCGCCCGAGGAGCCGGGCAATACCGCACTGGCGATCTCGCTGCCGGGGCAGTCGAACACCGGCGAATGGACGCATCGCGGCGGCAATGCCCGGCACCTGATGCCACATTCCGCCTTGTCCCCCGCCCCCCAACGGGTGTGGAGCGCCAACATCGGCGCGGGCTCCAGCCGGAAGAACCGCGTCTCTGCCGCGCCCGTGGTCTCGGGCGGGCGGGTCTTCGCAATGGACGCAGGCTCGGTCGTGACTGCGACCTCGACCGGAGGCGGGACCTTGTGGTCGGCAGATCTGACGGCCAGCTTCGACAAGGGCGGCGGCGTCTCGGGCGGCGGGCTGGCTGTCGGGGGCGAGCGTCTCTTCGCCGCCACCACCTATGGCGAGGTCGTCGCGCTGGAGGCTGCGTCCGGCCAGGTGCTATGGCGCCAGCGGGTCGATGCCCCGGTGACCGGCGCGCCCGCGACCGATGGCGGGATGGTCTACGTCAGCGCAAAGGACGGTTCGGCCTGGGCGATTGACGCTGCCACCGGCAAGGTGGTCTGGCAGGTGATCGGCACGCCCGGCGCGACCGGCTATGTCGGGACCTCGGCCCCCACGGTGGGCGACCGCGCGGTGATCTTCCCCTCCTCTGGCGGCGATCTGATGGCAGTCCTGAAGATCGGCGGCGGGACCAAGGTCTGGCAGAAATCCCTGGCCGGCAAGCGGCTTGGCGCGGCCTATGCGCTGACCCCGGACGTCACGGCCGATGCGGTGATCGACGGCGGTGTCATCTATGCCGGCACCGGCTCGGGCCGGACGGTGGCGATGTCCGCCTCCTCGGGCGAGCGGATCTGGTCGGCGGGCGAGGGCGCGCTGGGCCCGGTCGCGGCTGCGGGTGGCTCGCTGTTCCTGGTCAATGACCAGGCCGAGCTGGTGCGGCTTGACGCCCAGACGGGCGAGGTGATCTGGGCCGTGCCGATGCCCTATTTCACCAAGGAAAAGATCAAGCGCCGCAAGGCGATCTTCGCCCATTACGGCCCGGTTCTGGCCGGCGGGCGGGTGATGGTCGTCTCCTCGGACGGGCTGCTGCGCGCCTTCGATCCGGTCGATGGCTCGCTGACCCATACCGCAGAAATCCCCGGCGGCGCGGCGACGCAACCGGCCGTGGCGGGCGGCACGCTGTATGTCGTCGGCGGCAACGGGCAACTTCACGCTTTCCGCTAGGGGCGATCTCGTGTATCGGGGGCGCTTCGTCTGGAACGGACCTGAGACATGACCTTCACCCTCGCCATCGTGGGCCGCCCCAATGTGGGGAAATCGACGCTCTTCAACCGGCTCGTCGGCCGCAAGCTGGCGCTGGTCGACGACCAGCCCGGCGTGACCCGGGACCTGCGCGAGGGGGATGCCAAGCTCTTCGACCTCCGCTTCACCGTGATCGATACGGCGGGGCTTGAGGAGGTCACCGACGACAGCCTCCAGGGCCGGATGCGCCGCCTGACCGAACGCGCTGTCGACATGGCGGATGTCTGCCTGTTCCTGATCGACGGCCGCGTCGGTGTCACCCCTTCGGACGAGGTCTTCGCCGACATCCTGCGCAAGAAGGCCGCCCGCGTCCTCCTTGGCGTCAACAAGGCCGAAGGCAAGGCGGGCGACAGCGGCGCGCTGGAAGCCTATTCGCTGGGTCTGGGCGACCCAATCCGTCTGTCGGCCGAACATGGCGAGGGGATGGACGACCTTTACCGCGCGCTGAAACCCTTCGAGGAGGAATTCGCCCCCCGCGAAGCCGAGATGCTGCCCGAGACCGACACCGACATCTCGGAAGAGGATGCCGAGCTTGAAGCGGATGAGGACGCCCACAAGCCGACGCCTGCGAAACCCCTCCAGATCGCCGTCATCGGCCGCCCGAACGCCGGGAAATCCACGCTGATCAACAAGATCCTTGGCACCGACCGGATGCTCACGGGACCGGAGGCCGGGATCACCCGCGATGCGATCTCGGTCCGTGCTGACTGGCAGGGCACCCCGATCCGCATCTGGGACACGGCCGGGATGCGCAAGAAGGCCAAGGTGGTCGAGAAGCTGGAGAAACTCTCGGTCGCCGATGGCCTTCGCGCCGTCCGCTTCGCCGAAGTCGTGGTCGTCCTCCTCGACGTGGAGATCCCGTTCGAGGTGCAGGACCTGCGCATCGCCGACTTCGCCGAGACCGAAGGCCGCGCTGTGGTGGTCGCCATCAACAAGTGGGACCTCGAGGACGAGAAGCAGGAGAAGCTGGCCGAGCTGAAGGAGATGTTCGAACGCCTCCTCCCGCAGCTTCGCGGCGCGCCGCTGGTGACGGTTTCAGCCAAGACGGGCAGGGGCCTCGACCGCCTGCACGACGCGATCCTCAAGGCGCACGACGTCTGGAACCGCCGCGTGCCGACCGCCAAGCTGAACAGCTGGCTCGGTGCCATGACCGAGGCGCATCCGCCGCCCGCGCCGGGCGGCCACCGGATCAAGCTGCGCTACATGACGCAAGCGAAGACGCGTCCGCCGGGCTTCGTCATCAAGTGCTCGCGGCCCGACGAACTGCCGGAAAGCTACAAGCGTTACCTGGTGAACGGGCTTCGTGACCATTTCGACATGCCGGGCACGCCAATCCGGCTGTTCTTGCGCAGCCAAGGCGACCAGAACCCGTGGAAGGAACGCAAGTTCCACACGCCCTCGCGCCTGCGCAAGCACAAGGAAAAGAACACGGGTCAGTGACGGACGCGCAAAAGTTCTTGAAAACTTCTGCAGATTCCTTCGAAGGAATTTGGTTCCTCTCAGCCCTTCCGCCAGGTCAGGACCAGCGCGCCAAGCATCACCGCCGCGCCGAGCGCCGCTGCGCCCGCGACCAGCGCATTGTCTGCCCGGTTCGCCACGATGACGCCCGCCAGCGCCCAGACCACGGTCAGCCCGTAGACCGGCATCCGGGGTTTCCGCCCCTGCACCACCAGCGCGATGACGAGGACCAGCGCCAGCATCGCCAGCGCCGAAGCAGAGTTCGACAGCATCCCGTAACCAGCGATCAGCACCCCGGTCGACACTGCCGAGGCCGCCGTCAGCCAGCCGGCAAAGATGGCCAGCGGGCCCGAGAGCAGCCACCGATCCGGCTCGGTCGGCGCGCGCAGGAAGGCCGCCAGCGCGCCGCCCGCCATGATCCAGATCGTCACCGTGCCCCAGATGGCGCTTTGACCGGCAATCCAGAGCCACACCACTCCCACCGCAATAGCCACGGTCAATGGCAGGCGGGTCGGCGCCCAGTCGGGATTTCCGGCCCGCTTCCAGAAGCCATAGGTCGCATGGACGATCAGCCACAGATAGATCAACGACCAGATCGCAAAGGCATAGCCCGCCGGCTGGATCGCCGGGCGGCCGACCTGAACCGGGAAAAGTGCGGGGTCGTAGCCGGTGAAGGGCGGTGTCACCAGCGGCGCCAGGCCGAAGGCGACGGTCGCCAGAAGCAGGATCGCGGCAGGGACTTGGGTCATCGTATGCTCCAGATGGGAGGGGCGGCGGAAAACGCCCGCCGCGCCAAGGCGTTGCCGGAGATCAGACCAGAACGCCCTCGGCCGTGATCCGGGTCTTGCCCCCCAGATAGGGCGCCAGCGCCGTCGGCAAGGTCACGGACCCATCCGCCTCTTGCCCGTTCTCCAGCACCGCGATCAGGCAGCGCCCGACGGCCAGGCCCGAGCCGTTCAGCGTCGCCACGAATTCCGGCTTGCCGCCCTGGGGCCGATAGCGCGCATTCATCCGCCGCGCCTGGAACTGGCCGCAGGTTGAAACGCTGGAAATCTCGCGGAACGTGTTCTGCCCCGGCAGCCAGACCTCCAGGTCATGCGTCTTCTGCGCACCGAATCCCATGTCGCCGGTGCAAAGCACGATGGTCCGATAGGGCAGCCCCAGCCGTTCCAGTACCGCTTCGGCGCATTTCGTCATCCGTTCATGCTCGGCCAGCGCCGTTTCAGGCGTGCAGATCGTCACCATCTCGACCTTCTCGAACTGGTGCTGGCGCAGCATCCCGGTGGTGTCCTTGCCGGCCGAGCCCGCCTCGGAGCGGAAGCAATGCGTATGCGCCGTCAGGCGCAGGGGCAGCGAACCCTCGTCCAGGATGTCCCCCGCGACCGAGTTCGTCAGCGTGACCTCCGAGGTAGGGATCAGCCACCAGCCGTTCGTCGTCTGGTAGCTGTCTTCGGCGAACTTCGGCAGCTGGTTGGTGCCGTACATCGCCTCTTCCTTGACCAGGACGGGCGTCCAGGTCTCCGCCAGCCCGTGTTCGCTGGTATGCAGGTCCAGCATGAACTGCGCCAGCGCCCGGTGTACCCGCGCCACCGCGCCGCGCAACACGACGAAGCGGCTGCCCGAAAGTTTCGCGGCGGTGGGGAAGTCCAACCCGTCCTTCGCCGCCGGAATGTCGAAATGTTCCAATGGCTTGAAGTCCATGACCCGCGGAGTCCCCCAGCGCCGGATCTCCACGTTCGCCGTTTCGTCCGGCCCCTCGGGCACCTCGTCCAGCGCCATGTTCGGGATCCGCATCAGCGCATCCTTCAGCCGCGCATCCTCGGCCCCCGCCTCCTCGGTAAGCCGCGCGCCCTCGGCCTTCTTCTCGGCCACCA